>NZ_JBEHFR010000010.1:0-79586 GCF_040225635.1 Corynebacterium sp. KPL2830
TCGGATATTACCTATCTACGCACGAATGAGGGCTGGCTGTACCTATGCGTTATCCGCGATGGACACTCCCGCCGAGTCCTAGGCTGGTCCATGGATAGTGTGCAGGATTCTTACCTAGTTGAACGTGCACTGCGCATGGCTTACACCCTGCGTGGTGAAGTACCCGACGGCGTGGTCTTCCACGCCGATCGTGGTACCCAGTTCACCAGCGAACAGCTGTGGCAGGTCTGTCAAGAACTAGGGATTGCACAATCGGTCGGCCGTACTGGTGTCTGCTTTGACAATGCGATGGCCGAGTCGTTCTGGTCGACATTGAAGACCGAATTTTACGATCGGAAGGAATGGCGAACCCGCAACGAAGCCCGGAAGGCGGTGGCTCGCTGGATTGAGATTGTCTACAACCGGCGCCGTCGCCACTCGTCCATCGGGATGGTAAGCCCCGTCGATTTCGAAGCCCAGCTCGCTGATCAAAATGGTAATAAGAAGGCCGCTGCTTAACCCCTAAGCAGCTTAACTACGTGTCCACGATTTGCGGGCAACCCCAACCCCGTAGAGATCGCCAGGCAGCACAACTGGGGCCAGGACGCACTCGCCAAAGCACACACCCTAGCCGACCAGGAAACACAAGCCACCAGCGGCCATGAAGATGGCCGACCAGCAACTTTCGACAGCGCCATCGACACTGCCTACAACCACTCTATGGGAATACGTAAAGGCCACATACGCTAAACCCCTACCCCCACCAACACAAAATGTCGTTTAACTCGACACGCCGAAAAACAACACGTTTTGTCGTTTAACCCTTCGCCTTGGGGTAGCGCCCGTGGACCATGTAGTAGTACACCGCCGCTACGGCGATGAGGCCGGCGAGGATGAGGTACATCGTATCGAAGCCGGTGGCGCTCACGATGGGGCCAAGCCCGAAGGGGGCGAGGCCGATGCCGAAGTCCATCAAGAGGAACATCGTGGAAATGCCCGCGCCTATCTGGGCGGCCGATACAGAGCGTACAGAAATGGCCTGGCAGGCGGGGCTTAGCGTGCCGTATCCCATGCCCGTAAACGCACCCGCGACCACGAGCATCACGTCATTGCTGGGAAAGCCCATGATAATAAGGGCGATGGCGAAGGACACCAGGCCCAGGTACATGACCGAGTTATCGCCCTTGTGGTCCTGGATGCGGCCCAAGAAGAAGCGCATGATGAGCATGACTACGGCGTAGCCGATGAAAAAGAGGCCGGCGCCGGTGGCCAGGTCCTCTTCGCGCGCATAGGCATTGAGATAGGTGACCACGCCGGAGTAGGCGATGCCCACCAGGAGCATGAAAAAGCCGATCGGCAACACGTTGGGGTGCACCGCGTTGCGCAGCTTGAAGGCCGGCTTTTCCTCATCGAGCTCCGCCGGGTAGCGCAGCACGAGCGCCAGCACGAGGGAGACGATATTGGAACCCAGGGCGACCGCAAAGAGGGTGTTATAGCCAATATTATTGGCTAAGAACAAGCCCACTGCCGGGCCGAAGGCGGTAGCCAGGGTCGTGCCGAGGGCGAAGTAGCCGGTGCCTTCCGCGCGGCGCTGCTGGGGGATGACGGACTGGGCGACGGCCATCAGCGCCGTAGAGGTCAAGGCATAGCCTGCGCCGTGAAGCAGGCGCACGAGGATGAGGATGGCCACGTTATGGGCCACGAAATAGCCCACCGTCACGATGCTGACGAAGGCTAGCGAGGTCAGCGCGGCGCGCTTTTGCCCCACGCGGTCCACCAACCAGCCGGAGACGATGCGCATGAAAGTCGCGCCCAAAACAAAGGCGCTGGAGGCAAAACCACTGACGGTATCGGACGCCCCGAAGCTTTCGACGGCATACAGGGCCATGGTCGTCACCGTTAGGTAGAAGACAAGGAACTGGCCAAAATTAGCCACCCACGCCAAAAGGAACGTGGGTGTAATCAATGGCGGCTGAGCTGCCGCTGAATTCGTTGTTGACAAGACTCACTCCAAATAAAAAATAAAAAATCCTCCCAACCGCGCACGGCCCCAGAAGGGCCGCGTGCGGGGAGAAGGAAAGCAATCACAATTATGCAGGGAGTGAGTATACGCCGCACGCACTTAAATGTTTAATCAAACACGATTATAAGCGCGCTAAACAGTGATTGCGTCGCCGGTTGAAGGCCTAAGCATTGGCATAAGGGTCGCGGATGCCCAGGTACTGCACGGAGGTGTATTCCTCGATACCTTCCGCGCCACCCTCGCGGCCCATTCCGGATTGCTTCACGCCGCCGAAGGGGGCAGCGGCATTAGAGATAACGCCGGCGTTGAAGCCCATCAGGCCAAACTCTAGGCCATCAGCGATGCGCCACAGGCGGTCGGAGTTCTCGGTAAAGACGTAAGATGCCAAACCGTACTCGGTATCGTTGGCGATCTCGAGCGCCTCTTCCTCGGTACTGAAGGTGATAATCGGGGCGACTGGACCGAAGATCTCTTCCTGGGCGACGCGTGTTTCACGTGAAACATTGGTGATCACCGTAGGCTCGTAGAAGTAGCCGGCACCGTCCCCGCGCTTACCGCCGGTGGCGATGGTAGCGCCCTTTTCTGCAGCATCGTCCACCAATGCCGCAATGCTCTCCAAAGCCTTGGACTCGACGAGAGGTCCGCAGGTAATACCTTCGTCCATACCATTGCCCAAATTGAGCTTCTCAAACTCCGCAACGAGTTTCTCGGAAAACTCCTCAGCAACAGACTCATGGACCAAGAAGCGGTTAGCTGCGGTGCAGGCCTCGCCGATATTGCGCATCTTGGCGCCCATCGCACCCTGGACCGCTTGGTCAATATCTGCGTCCTCAAAGACAATGAATGGGGCATTGCCGCCCAGTTCCATGGAGGTACGCAGCACGTTATCGGCCGCGCCCTTCAAAAGAGTCCGGCCTACTGGGGTAGAACCAGTGAAGGAAAGCTTGCGCAAGCGGTCATCGGCAAGCAATGGCTCCGAAATTGCAGATGCAGACTTACCGGCGACAACGTTGAGAACGCCCTTTGGAAGCCCAGCATCGATCATGGTTTGCGCAAAGTACTGCGCAGTCAGGGGAGTCAGCTTGGCCGGCTTGAGCACCATCGTGCAACCCGCTGCCACCGCCGGAGCCACCTTGCGAGTAGCCATGGCCAACGGGAAGTTCCACGGGGTGATCAGAAGGCAGGGACCCACCGGCTTGCGGCGAGTGATCATCCGTAGCGTGCCTTCGGGAACGGTTGCGGCGCGACCATAATCGCGCACCGTTTCCTCACTGAACCAACGCAGGAACTCGCCGCCATAAGTGACCTCACCCTTAGCTTCCGCGAAAGGCTTGCCCATCTCTAGCGTCATCAGTGCTGCGAATTCATCCGCCCGCTCCTGTACTAGATCGAATGCTCGACGCAGAATCTCCGCGCGCTCGCGCGGCGTGGTGCGCGCCCAGTCATCCTGCACGGCACAGGCAGCGTCGAGGGCAGCAATCGCATCGTCCGAGTTTGCGGAAGATAGCGTCGCCAGCGTTTCGCCCGTCGCTGGGTTTTCAACGTCAAAAGTCTCGCCGGAGGTGGAATCGCGCCACTCACCACCAATAAGCAATTGGGTGGGGACCTTTGCAATTACCTCGTCGATATTAATACTCACTTATCGTCACCTTTCTTGAAGATATTGACCTGCACCACATTACCCTTAACGGGCGCGAAGACCACTCATTAGATACCGATTGAATATTTTTCACTTGTTTCTTCCACGCTATAGAAATTTAGGCTAGGCTAGTGCCCATGAAGAAAATGACTACTCGTTGGTGGTGGCGCGCGTAACTCGCGGGCCTTTCTTCGCACCCCATTTTAGGCTCGCTTTCTGCGGGCCTTTCGGCGTTTTCAGTGCCTTTGCTCGCGGATACCCCGGGTCCCTCGCACTCTGTTCCTCAGTTACTCCTGAAAGGGCACTGCAATGACATACACCGCCACCCGCGATATTGCCTATTGCCGGGATGCCTCAGCGCTATTTCATAGCTTGGCGCGATCGAGCGATTCCTTCTTATTGGAAAGCGCAGATATTGAAACCAAGAAAAACCTCACGTGCCTGGCCGTGCTCGATGCCGCGGCGAGAGTGACCTGCACCGGCCAGCGAGTTCGCGTCCTCGCACTCAGCCCAGCGGGGGAACAGCTCATCACCATGCTGCATTCGAGTTTTACAAACCGGATTGTTTCACGTGAAACCACGGAAATTGTCTTTGAGTTCTCGCCCTCCAGCGAGTCCGATGAACGGCAACGGCTCCTAGATGAATCGACGGCCGATATCCTCCGCGCGCTGCAGCGCGATCATTCCTATTCCTCGCCTCTGTTGCCATTCGTCGCCGGCGGCTTTGCCTATGACTATTTGGCCACTTTTGAAAACCTGCCTGAGGTAGGCGAGGGGCCCAATAGGTTTCCCGATTATGAATTCCTCGTCGCCCAAACGGTCCTTGCGGTGGACCACCTAACGCAGACGGCGCGGGTAGAGGGCTGGGATATCGACCGAGCCCGCTTGGAAGACAGGCTCGACGCCTTGGCCACCACGCCCATCGACGCGATAGAGGATCCGGCGCTTGGCCAGCCTGCGGAGACCTTGAGGGCGACCGCGGATATTAACGATGCCGCGTTTTGCGAGCAGGTAACGCGGCTCAAGGGCAATATTGACTCTGGCGATATTTACCAAGTCGTCCCAGCCCGCACCTTCACGGTGGACTGCCCCGATGCCTTCGCGGCCTATCGCCAGCTCCGAGAGACCAATCCTTCGCCGTATATGTTCTATCTCCGGGGAGAAGATTATGAGCTTTTCGGCGCATCACCGGAATCCAATCTGAAGTTTGACCCCGCGACGCGGCAGGTGGAGCTCTATCCCATTGCCGGAACTAGGCCCCGCGGGCTCAACCCGGACGGCACGATCAACGATGAATTGGATATCCGCAATGAGCTAGAAATGCGCACGGATACCAAGGAACTAGCCGAGCACACCATGCTGGTAGATCTCGCGCGCAATGATCTCGCCCGCGTAGCAGAACCCGGCACCCGGCGGGTGGCAGACCTGCTCCAAGTAGACCGCTATTCACGAGTTATGCACTTGGTCTCCCGCGTGACCGCCAGGTTGCACGAGGACTTCGATGCCCTCGATGCCTACCGCGCCTGCATGAACATGGGAACATTGACCGGCGCACCCAAGTTGCGCGCCAGCGAGCTCATCCGCCAGGCCGAACACAAGCGCCGTGGCTCCTACGGCGGCGCAGTGGGGTACCTTCGCGGCGACGGCGCCATGGATACCTGCATTGTCATTCGCTCCGCCTTCGTCCACCGCGGTACGGCCGCTGTCCAGGCCGGTGCCGGGGTGGTGCACGATTCCATCCCGCAATCCGAAGCCGATGAAACCCTGCACAAGGCCTATGCCGTTCTCCACGCCATTGCCCTCGCGCACAACGCCACCCTGGAGGTACAGCGATGAATTCGCCGCACGTGGTCTTGCTCGATAACCACGATTCCTTTGTCTATAACCTCGTCGATGCCCTCGCCGGTTACCGCACCACCGTCTACCGCAACAGCGTCTCCGTCGCGGAGGTGCTGGCGGCCGAGCCCGATATTATTGTCCTTTCCCCAGGCCCCGGCCACCCGCGCGATGCTGGTTGCATGATGGAGCTTATCGGTGCCACCTTGGGCACCATCCCCATCCTCGGCGTCTGCTTGGGCTTCCAGGCGCTACTGGAATACCACGGTGGCGGGGTAGGGCCGTGCGGCCCCGTGCACGGCAAGTCCATACCTATGACGCTTACCGATGCCGGCACCGCCCACCCAGTCTTCGCCGGCCTAGCCACCGATGCCGATCCCGCCCAGCCCTGCGTCCCCGGCACCCAGGTCCCCGTGGCCCGGTATCACTCCTTGGGGTGCACGCGCATGCCAGCCGGCATGCGGGTGCTCGCGGAGACGGAGGCAGAGATCGGGACCATCGCCATGGCGGCAGAAACGGACGATGGGATGGCACTAGGGATGCAATTCCACCCCGAGTCAATCCTCTCGCCCCGTGGCCCAGACATGCTAGACCGTTGCATCCACCGACTATCTACCCATCCCACTATGGAGCCGAAGCACTAATGCCGAATCAAAGCCCATTGAAAACACTGCAAGCCTTCTTGGATAATCCCGCGCCCACCGTGGAGGAGGCCACCGAGGTCTTCACCCCGGTCGCCGTGGGTGATTATGACGATATTCAGATCTCCGCGTTGCTCACCCATATCCGCACCCGCGGCGAGACCCTCGCGGATATCACGGGTGCCGCCAAGGCATTCTTGAAAGTTGGACACCCCTTTCCCATTACTGGTGAGGGCCTCATGGACTCCGCGGGAACCGGTGGCGATGGCGCGAATACCATCAATATCACTACAGCGGCCTCCTTGGTTGCCGCCGCTGGGGGAGTAAGGATGGTTAAACACGGCAACCGGTCCGTTTCCTCCAAGTCCGGTTCCGCCGATGTGCTCGAGGCGCTAAATATTCCGCTGGACCTCGACGTGGACCGCGCCGTCCGCCAATTCGAGGCCTCCAACTTCACCTTCCTCTTCGCTCCGGCCTACAACCCAGCGGTGGCCCACGTGCAACCGGTGCGCAAGGCGCTCGGGGTCTCCACCATCTTCAATACCTTGGGTCCCTTGCTCTCCCCGGGCCGCCCCGAGCTACAGATCATGGGCATCGCCAACCCCGCCCAGGGCCCCATGATCGCGGAAGTCTTCCGGGAGCTGGGGCGCAGGCGGGCGCTCGTCGTCCACGGCGCCGGTACCGATGAGATCGCTACCCACGGCACCACGCAGGTTTGGGAGCTAAAGGACGGCGAGATTTCACACTATGAGCTAACGCCGGAGGAGTTGGGCATCGCCAAGCATGAGCTCAGTGAGCTCGCCGGCGGCGACGGCCAAGATAATGCCGCGCACGTGCGCGCCATATTTAATGGCTCGGGTAAGCCGGCGCACTATGATGCGGTCGCGGCATCGGCTGGGGCAATGTTTTATCTGGGTGGCACCACGGCCTCGATTGCAGAGGGCGTCGCCCACGCCAAGGGGCTCATCGATAGCGGGGACGTGGACCGCTGGCTGCGCACCCACGAGGAAGCCGAATACTAAGAAGGCCACACGAGGGATAAGAAATGACAGAACAGAAACTGCCGACGGTGCTCGAGGGGATTGTGGCTCAGCGCCGCACTCACCTTGCCGGCATTCGCGAGCGCATCGCCTACGTAGATGTGGACAAGCTTGAGCCGTCTCGGCGTTCGCTTTTTGCGGCGCTCAATGGCACCAATCGCTTCATCATGGAGTGCAAGTCTGCATCGCCATCACTCGGAATGATTCGCGAGGATTACCGCCCCGGCGATATCGCGCGCGTCTATTCCCGCTACGCGAATGCCATTTCCGTGCTGTGTGAGCCGGAGCGGTTCGGCGGGGATTACCATCACCTCCAGACCGTAGCCCAGTCCACGCACCTGCCGGTTTTGTGCAAGGACTTCATCGTCGATCCAGTTCAGGTCTATGCCGCGCGCTACTACGGCGCGGATGCGATTTTGCTGATGATGTCCATCGTGGATGATGAAACCTTTGCACAGCTGAAGTCCTTGGCGGATAAATTAGGACTAGATGTACTGACTGAAGCCATCACCAAGGAGGAGGTGGACCGCGCGCTGTCCTTCGGGGTGGAGATCATCGGCATTAATAACCGCAACCTCCATGACTTGAGCATCGACCCCTCCCGCACCGAGCAACTCGCCGGGTACGTGCCTGACGATAAGGTCGTCGTCTCCGAATCCGGTATCCGCGATAACCACACCGTCCGGCGTTTGGGCGCCCACGCCAATGCCTTCCTCGTCGGCTCCCAACTCACCTCTCACGCGGACATCGACCGCGCCGCCCGGGATCTTCTCTTCGGCGCGAATAAGGTGTGCGGGCTCACCGCCTCCTCCACGGCCCAAGCCGCCCGTGCCGCCGGTGCCCGCTACGGAGGTCTCATCTTTGTCCCGGATTCCCCGCGCAATGTTTCACGTGAAACCGCCGAGAAAATCATCGCCGCCGAGCACGGCTTGGATTTCGTAGCAGTCAGCCGCAGCGACGACCCCGCAGAGTTGCGGTCCGTGGCGGCGACCCGCGGGCTATCCGGAATCCAGTTGCACGCCCCTTTCCAAGGCAGCGTGGAAGGGGAGCTATCACTGATCGAAAGCGCCCGCGCGGAACTCGCGAACGCCGACGCGGGGTTTGTCTGGCGGGCCATCGACATGACCAACCCTCAGTGGGTAGAGATGGCGCGACAACTTGCCGGACAGGTTGACCGCCTTGTGCTCGACTCGGGTAGGGGAGGGACCGGACGCAGCTTTGATTGGACGGAAATCCCGGACGAAATCAAAGCCCATAGCCTGTTGGCCGGCGGCCTCAATCTCACAAACTTGGAAGAGGCACTCAAGGTGGGAACTGCGGGGCTCGACCTGAACTCAGGATTAGAAACGCGCCCCGGGAACAAAGACGCCGCCCTAATTTCTCAAGCCTTCCGCACAATCCGATTATTCAACCAACCTGAAAAGAGAGATTAATTATGCCCGATTCACGTGAAACACTCCTTCCCGCATACTTTGGGGAATTCGGCGGCCAATACGTCCCGGAATCCCTCATCCCCGCATTGGATCAATTGGAGCAGGCTTTTGTCGATGCCCAGAATGATCCCAGCTTCCGCGAAGAGCTCGCCGGATTGCTGCGCGATTACCTAGGCCGCCCGACCCCCGTCACCGAAGTAAAGAAGCTCGGCGGGAAGGCGCGGATCTTCCTAAAGCGCGAGGACCTCGTCCACGGCGGGGCGCATAAGACCAACCAAGTGCTCGGACAAGCCCTCCTGGCTAAGCGCATGGGCAAGAAGCGAATCATCGCCGAGACCGGCGCGGGACAGCACGGTACGGCAACGGCATTGGCATGTGCGCTGCTCGACCTCAAGTGCGTGGTCTACATGGGTGCTAAGGACGTCCAGCGCCAACAACCCAACGTCTTCCGCATGGAGCTCATGGGCGCAAAGGTCATCCCCGTTGATACCGGGTCCGGAACCCTGAAGGATGCCGTCAACGAGGCACTGCGCGATTGGACCGCTACTTTCCATGAGTCGCATTACCTGCTCGGCACCGCGGCCGGCCCGCACCCATTTCCCACCATCGTGCGCGAATTCCACCGCGTCATTTCTACCGAAGCCAAGGCGCAGCTAATCGAGAAGACGGGCGGCCTACCCGATCTCGTTGTCGCCTGCGTGGGCGGCGGTTCCAACGCCATCGGCATGTTCGCAGACTTCATTGACGAAGACGCGGTGGAATTGGTCGGCGCCGAACCAGGCGGTGCTGGCCTCGATTCCGGCGAACACGGTGCCACCATCAACAACGGCACCGTGGGCATCCTCCACGGCGCGCGCAGTTACCTCATGCGCAATTCTGAGGGGCAGGTGGAAGAATCCTATTCCATTTCCGCCGGCTTGGATTACCCCGGCGTGGGGCCGCAGCACGCGCACCTCCACGCCACCGGTCGATCGAAATACGTGGGAATTACAGACGCCGAGGCCCTAGAGGCCTTCCAGCTCTTGTCCAAGAGGGAAGGCATCATTCCCGCCCTTGAATCCTCCCACGCCTTGGCCTACGCCCTGAAGCGCAAGGACGAGGACATCACCATCCTCGTATCACTTTCCGGCCGCGGCGATAAGGACATCGACCATGTCCGCCACACCTTGGAATCCCACCCCGAACTGCAACTCAAGGAGAACTAATCATGGGCAGCCGTTACGATAAGCTTTTTGCCGCGTTGCGTGAGAAGAATGAGGGAGCGTTTGTCCCTTTCATCATGCTAGGTGATCCGACGCCTGAGGCAAGCCTGGATATTATCCGCACCGCAGTCGCCGCCGGGGCGGACGCCTTGGAGCTCGGCGTCCCCTTCTCTGACCCAGTGGCGGATGGTCCCACCATCCAGGCTTCGCACATCCGCGCCCTTGATGGGGGAGCGACCCTTGATAGTGCCTTGGATCAGGTGCGGACGATTCGCACCGAGTTCCCCGATTTGCCCATCGGCATGTTGATCTACGGCAACGTCGCCTTCGCCCGCGGGGTGAAGCAATTCTATGCGGAGTTCGCGGACGCTGGCGCCGATAGCATTTTGCTTCCCGATGTCCCCGTGCGCGAAGGCGCCCCATTCATCGCCGCAGCAAAGGAAGCCGGTATCGACCCCATCTTCATCGCACCCGCGCGGGCTGCAGAACGCACGCTTGCTGGCGTCGCCCAGCATTCGCAGGGATATATTTACGCAATCTCACGCGATGGCGTGACGGGAACCGAGAAAGAATCTGAGACCACCGGCCTCGACGAGGTGGTCGCCAGCATTCAACGCTTCAATGGTGCACCGGTCTTGCTCGGGTTCGGTATTTCTTCGCCGAAGCACGTCGCCGATGCCATCGCCGCAAATGCCGCGGGCGCCATTACCGGATCCGCGATCACCAAGATCATCGACCGGCATGTTTCACATGAAACCGGCGCCGTCGGGACGATCGATGACGCAGATGCGTTGCACGCTGAGCTGACCGATTTCATCTCGGCGATGAAGGAAGCGACCAAGGGATAGAGCCTACCGGACGGTAGCGCCAAAAAGCCCCCTGGCTTCCTCCCATACTTGTTAGGTGGGGAAGCCAGGGGGCGCAAATGTTTCACGGGAAACTAGGCTACGGTCTCTGCCTCTTCGTCGTTCAGGGTATCGACCTTGTCGCGGGCGAACTTATCGACGACCATCGCAATGGCTCCATCGCCGGTGACGTTCGCTGCGGTGCCGACGGAGTCAATCGCAATATAGGCCGCGATCATCAGCGCCACCATTCCGTCATCGAAGCCCATCATATCCGCTAAGAGACCAACGGCCACCATAACGGCACCACCCGGCACGCCTGGTGCGGCGATCATCATGATTCCCAGCAGGAAGATAAAGCCAAGGCCGGTGCCAGTGCTGATATCCATATTCGCCATAAAGACGATGGCGAAGGCATAAAGCGTCAGCTTCATCATGGACCCGGACAGGTGAATTGTCGCGCACAGCGGGATCACAAAGCTCGCGACCGGCTTCGAAATGCCGTTGCGCAAGCTGGATTCCAAAGACACCGGAATGGTCGCAGCAGAAGATGACGTACCCAATGCAGTGAAGTATGCCGGCAGCATATTCCGCAGAGCCTTAAAGGGATTCTTTCCTGCGATTGCACCGGCAACCACATACTGGAGCACGAGGTACACCAGCGTCATGACCACTGCCAGGATCAGTACCTTCGCAAAGGCAGAAAGGACGTCACCAATATTGCCATTCATACCCAGGCCAAGGAACATGCCGAAAATGTAGAACGGCAAGATGGGAATAACGAATCCCCAAATGACCTTAACCACCACATTTTCCAGTTCTTTGGTGACGGTGTAGAGCGTATCGGACTTCACCGTCGTCATGGCGACACCAATGCAGAAGGAAAGCAATAGCGCCGTCATCACCTCAAACGGTGGTGCCATCTCCACCTCGAAATAAGGGGAAAGCGAGCCCTCATCCACGTCGGAAACGTTGGTCACTAGGGTTTGGCCCGCCAGCATCGAAGGATAGAGCCACTGTGCCAGGCCGTAGGCAATCAACCCCGAGAGAATGGTGGAACCGTAGGCGATAGCCGCCGTAACCCCCAACCATTTTCCTGCGCCCTTGCCAAGACCGGCGATTGCCGGGGCGACAAGGGCGAAAATCAGCACAGGAATGAAGAAGTTGAGGAAGTTACCAAATAGCCCGTTAAAGGTCGCAAAGGCTCGACCGAACCATTCGGGCGCAAAGAAGCTGACGACAATGCCAAGCACGATGGCGAGAACGATGCGGAAAAGGAGAGAGTCCGCTATTTTCTTGAGATTCATGCAATCACAATCAGGTTAGGTGTTCCCAGTCCGGGGACTCACTTGTGTGTGGTTCGACGGAAGGAGAGACAACGTGGTGCAGGTGCAAAATCGAGCGAATATCTATCGATCGATCCAAATTGAATTTTACCCGAGCCGCCTTATATTTAAGACACAAGCCCCGTAGCTTAATTTCCAATATCGCGTTGCAGGATTAAACTATGTATATGGTCGCAGTGGGAATCATATTTTTAATCCTTGCCGTTTTCCTTATCGCAGTGGGCGCACTCGCCGCCACCAAGCGGTTGCCCGGCAATAAATACATCGGCTTGCGCTTACAAGAGATCCGAAAATCACGTGAAGCGTGGGATAATGCGCACGCCGTTGCAGGCCCCTTCTGGGCCCTAGGCGGAGTCTCGCTACTTTTCGGTGGGGTCGTAGCCTTTCGCGCGGAGGGCTGGATGTGGCTTATTCCAGTCACCACTTTCGTCATCGCGATCCTCGCGCTTTCCGTCGGTTCGAACCTTGGATCGCGCGCAGCATTTCTTTATGAGCAAGCGCATGCCGATGACGAGGGTTGTGGCGATAGCTGCAACTGTGGCTCCGGCGGCTGCGGTGGGGAAGAGACCTCCACTAACTCCGTCACCCAACCGGAGGTTGATCTGGGAGCCCTCCGCCAGGCCGCCCGGCACTCTGATAATTAAATACTTAGCTTTCGCGTTACTTTTCTCCCTCCCGTCCCTGTTCGGCAATCGCCACACTCAGAGACAGGCGAGGGAGATTTTTTATGACACAGTGACGTTATTACTCTAACAAGTAGTCACAGTCGTTTCGTCACAACTAAAACAAACTACCATTCGAGGATACCCTCTACATTGGGCGTTAGCTATAGTGGTTCCATTCCACTAAATACATTTCCTGTGGAAATTCATAGAGCTCGCATAAAGGTTCCGCACAGTGCTACTCAGCCGCTACACCTAGCGCACGCAAGCGTAGACAATGGGAGGCATGAAGAAAACAACAGCTCTCGCCGCAATCGCCGTTTCCACTTTTAGCATCGGTTCTTATGTCGCCGACTCCCACCGCATCGATCCGGAATCACAAGCCGTAGGAGGGGAGGGTCCGCACCCCATGGTTAATGACTTAGGGCTCGACTCCGGCACTTATGAACTCACACCCTCCGAGTCTGGTTCCATCGCCACCTGGAACGGCAACCTTTCCTAATGACATGTTTCACGTGAAACCTACACCTAATACTTCCACGTTATGATGACCAGACACGTGTTACTAACCGTCGCCGAAATCATGTTCCGGCCTTGAACCATTCAGGATAGAGTAGAGGCTATGACTATCTGTTCACGCCGCATGTTCTTGCTCGGATCCGCCACGACTTTCGCAGGTGCATACCTCGCGGCCTGTGGCTCAGAACCATCCGCGGAGATCGCGGCAACAGACATTCCCGTAGGCTCTGGGGTCATCGTCGATGGGGTTATCTTCACACAGCCGCAAGAGGGGGAGTTTAAGGCCTACTCCCAAACCTGCCCGCACCAACAAAACCCCATTACAGAAATCGACGGTATGACTGCTACCTGCACGGCGCATCATACGTCCTATAACCTGAAAGACGGTTCGGTCATTGAAGGACCTGGCCGCGACCCACTCAAAGAAGTTGCGGTAAGCCAAGAGGGTACAAAGGTCACTACTGCGTAAATCCCCGCGGACGCTTCACCCTCTACGCCCATCGTTTCACGTGAAACCATGAGACTCAATGGGAGTACGCAGAAGAAAATTATCCGCACTACCTTTCGTGGAACCAAGCGAGACGGTTTACACTTTGGGTCATGCTGCACAGACTTAAAAAGCCGGATCCGCTCATCGTCCTCATCCTTACGGCCGTCGCAATCGCGATCATTGCACCGGCCCGCGGCACCTTCGCTAACGTCTTTGGCAGCCTGACGAATGTGGCGATCGCGCTGTTGTTTTTTCTCTACGGCGCGCGGCTATCCACCCAAGAAGCTCTAAATGGGCTTAAGCACTGGCGGCTTCACCTCACCATTCTCGCGTTCACCTTCGTCATTTATCCTCTCATTGGCTTGGCACTGCGGCCCCTCACTGGGTTCATTACGGACGATATGTACATGGGGATCCTATTCCTCACGCTGGTCCCGTCCACCGTGCAGTCCTCAGTGGCATTTACCTCCATTGCCAAGGGAAACGTATCCGGGGCCATTGTCTCCGCCTCAACCTCCAACTTGGCCGGCGTCTTCATCACGCCAGTCCTAGTCATGCTGCTCATGGGTACCGGTTCCGGCCTGCAAATCGATACCTCCGTCTTTGGGGAGATCTCCCTTTTGCTTCTAGCGCCATTTGTGTTAGGCCAACTAACTCGACGCTGGATAGCGGACTTCGCCCAGAGCAAAGCTACAAAGGTGGTGGACCGCGGGTCCATTGCCATGGTGGTCTATTCGGCTTTTTCCAAGGGTGTGGTGGATGGAATCTGGTCCTCCATTTCTGCCTGGGAGATTGTCTTCCTCATCGTTTTCGCCGCGGCATTCGTCATCTTCATGCTTTGGCTAACACAGTTCATCTCCGGAAAACTGGGTTTTTCTCGCGCCGATACCATTGCGATCCAATTCTGTGGCTCCAAGAAGTCCTTGGCCACCGGCCTTCCCATGGCCTCAGTCATGTTTGCCTCAGGACCGACATCGCTCGGTCTATTGATTCTCCCGCTGATGATTTACCACCAGGTGCAGCTAATGATCTGTTCTGTGTTGGCCTCCCGGTACGCGCAACGGGACGAAGAGCAACTACACTAGGTTCCCATGGCTAATTACCTTTATGTGCGCACCGAACTCTCCGTCCCGGGAGTGGGCTCCGCGGTCCACCTCGCAGAACTAGAAGAACACGATGCCCAGCGCTGCCGCATGCACCGCATGATCGCTTTGGATCCTGCGGACTCCGTCGTCGGGGTAGCGACCCCAAATAGTTCCACGGGAAACGTGGACAAGCCGCAAGAAGTGGTTCCGCACCCCGATACCTACGGTGAGTTCCCGGATATTAGCGCCCAGTACATGGACCAAGAACAATTTGAAGCGCTGTGGACGGAAGCCACCACCAAGTTTGGAATTAGCTAGGCGCGGCCTACAGCACCAGGTTCACCAGTATCATGTAGAACGCGGTACCGCCGAAGATGGATAATCCGGAATCGCGCTTCCACTTGTGTAGTCCGACGGTAACTAGCACGCCCAGGAGCACCGGCCACAGGCCGCCGGCGCCATCCGCCTGTCCGGCAACGGCATAGACCACCAAGATGGTCATGACGCCTACGGGCATCATCAAGCCCAGCAGCGAAAAGAACTCGCTATCCTTCATCCACTTCTTTGCGGAGAAGGGAAGCTCCCGCAATAAGACGGTCACGATGCCTACAGGGATGAGCACTGCAGCAATCGCGCCTAAACTGACTCCGTCCGGCATTTAATTATCCTCCTTCACGGTCGTGGAAGGAAGGGGCTGCAGCCGCCAGGTAAGCGCGTTATCCACGCGCGGAGACAGGTAGCGAATGATGAGCAACAAGAAATACGCGCTCAGGGAGACCATTAGCAGCTGCCCCGGGGTAATGAATGCGGCGAGGATGCCTAAGGCCGCGGCCGATAGCGGCAGGGAAAGATCCTGATTATTGCGGAAGGAGTCCATCGCTAGGACGACGAATAGGGCGACGAGGGCGAATTCCATTCCCTCAACGGAGGAGGGGATTACCTGGCCGGCGAGCGCGCCAACGATGCCGCCGCCTACCCACAGAATTTGGCAAAAGATTTGTATGCTCAAAATGCGGGTGCCGGTAGGCCGCTCCTCGCGCGGCAGCGCCGAGACGATGGCATACGTTTCATCCGTGAGGGCATAGGTGGAATAGGCCTTGCCCACGGGGGAATTAATCCGTTTGCGGGGGAATGTTAGTCCATAGAAGATATGGCGGAAATTCACCATAAACCCGGTAAGGAGCGAGGACAGCGCGGAGACACCGCCGGTAACCATGGAGATGGCGAGAAACTCCATAGAGCCGGCGTAGATAACGATGGAAAATATGGAAGTCCACCACCAGCTAAAACCGGATTGCACCATCAGGAGGCCAAAAGCCAAGCCCAATGGAATTAACCCGAGCGCCGCCGCCCACGTGTCTTTAATGCCCTTGTGGATTTCCTCGCGCATACGGGTTAGTGTAACCGATCACTTTCCGCCGCCTAGGAATTAATTATCATCCACATTCACGGGATAGGTGGAATACAGCGGCAGAGGCATAGGCTGGCGTTTCATGACATCGGCCCATAAATCGGCCGGGCCTGGGGCCACCACGTCCTGCGCTAGGGCGGGTGCCACAAACCATTCGCCGGCCTCGATTTCTTCCTCCAGCTGCCCGGGACCCCACTCGGCATAACCGGCAAACATTCGCATGCCGGTAACCAGCGGCTCGATATCTTCCGGGTTAGAGCGCAGATCTACGTGCGCTAGGCGCGGTGCGAGGCGGCTGAGCTGTTCTTCTTTATCCGGGTCCACGCCTTGCTTGCTCTGCGCTAGGCCCACGACGGATTGCTGGTTGAGCGGACCACCGATATACAGCGCCTGCGGTTTAGCGACGATGGGCATCCATTCTGGAAGCACATTAAAAATGGCCACCTCTGAGCGCTTGGTTAGGTCCACACCAAAGGTCATCATGTCATTGTGCTCGACCAATAAGATGACGGAGCGGGCGAATTCCGGGGACAACATCCCTGGTGCGGACACGAGTAATTGCCCAGGGGCGGGATCGTTGCGCTCGAGGGCATTAAATAATCTATCGGCAAACATCACTGTTTAGACTCCCACCACTGGCGCAACTTCGCAATAGCTTCTTCCCGCTCGAGGGGGCCGTACTCCAGGCGCATTTCCTTCAAATAGGACCACGCCTGTCCCACTTCGGGGCCAGGGGAGAGGCCTAGGATCTCCATGATCTCGTTGCCATCGAGATCCGGGCGCACCCGCGCGAGGTCTTCCTTACGGCCAATCTCCTCGATTCGCTCCTCCAATTGGTCATAGGTGCGCTGCAAACGCCGCGCCTTCTTGGCATTGCGGGTAGTGCAATCGGCGCGCACCAGCTTGTGCAGGCGGGGGAGGAGGTCACCGGCATCGTTGACGTAGCGCCGCACGGCAGAATCGGTCCATTGATTTTCCCCGAAACCGTGGAAACGCATGTGCAGGTAGACCAACTGGCCAATATCTTCCGTCGTGGCCTTGGGGTATTTCAGCTTCCGCAGGCGCTTGCGCGTCAGCTTGGCGCCCACCACCTCGTGGTGGTGGAAAGAAACCTTGCCGTCGGTGTTATCGAAGGTATCGGGCTTGCCGATGTCATGCAGCAACGCCGCCCACCGCAAAACCAGGTCCGGGCCGTCTTCTTCTTGATCCATGGCTTGGCGCAGCACCTTCAGCGAGTGCGCGTAAACATCCTTGTGCTGGGCGTGCTCGTCCGTGGTCATGCGCAGGGCGGGGATCTCTGGGAAGATGTAATCCGCAATCCCGGTATTGACCAGCAGGTCGATGCCATCCCACGGGGCTTTGCCGCACATGAGCTTATCCAGCTCCACTTGGACGCGCTCTACCGTGATGCGCTGAATCTCTGCCGCCATATCGCGCATGGCGGCTACCACGCGGTCTGCCACGTGAAACTCCAATTGGGACGCGAAGCGTGCGGCGCGCAGCATCCGCAGCGGATCATCGTGGAAGGAGATTTCCGGTTTATCCGGGGTATCGAGCACCTTATTGGCCACATCGTGAAGGCCGCCAAGGGGATCGTGGAACTCAAAGGTGGCATCGGCAAGCAGCTCAATGGCCATCGCGTTGACCTTGAAATCGCGCCGCACCAGATCGCCCTCCAGGCTATCGCCGTAGATGACCTCGGGGTTGCGCGATTGCCCATCATAGGAATCGGAGCGGAAGGTGGTGATTTCTATCTGCTGGCCTTTGTACACGGCGGACACAGTGCCATAGGCGATGCCGGTATCCCACACCGTTTCGGCCCACTCATCCAGGATTTCCTTGACCACCTCCGGGCGCGCTGGGGTGGTGAAGTCCAGATCATTGCCCAAGCGGCCGAGGAGGGCATCGCGCACCGAGCCGCCCACGAGGTAGAGGGCATGCCCGCGCGCGCTGAATTTGTCTACCAGCCCGCTCAATAAGCCACTGAGCGAGTTCACGGTAGACTCCGCGCGCGCAAGAACGCCGATTAACTGAGTGTCCTGAAAATTCACGGGTGAGAGTCTACTACGATTGGCAGGGATGACTAACCAAGAACAAGGCTCCGCGCAAGGCCCCTCCAAAGGAGGCGGCCGTAGCCGTAACCGGCGCCGGCGCCGGCGGCGGCCGGATAACCGCACGCGCCGCAACACCCAGCAGCGCAGGCAGCAACGCGGCGGCAATAATCACGGCGCCTCCACCGTCATGGAGACCCGCGATGAGACCTCTGCGGGCGGGCTCGTAATCTCTGGGCTGGCCGAGTGCGTCGACGGCAACGGTAAAGCGGACCTGTCCCGCGTCTACGTGGCTCTTATCGGGCGCCTAGACCGTCGCGGGCGTTTATTGTGGTCCATGCCCAAGGGGCACGTGGAAAATGGCGAGGCCAAGGAGGTCACCGCGGAGCGCGAGGTATGGGAAGAAACCGGTATTTCCGGCGAGGTTTTCGCTGACCTCGGCGTGATCGATTATTGGTTCGTTTCTGATGGCGTCCGCATCCACAAGACGGTGCACCACCACCTACTGCGCTTTGTGGACGGCATCATGAACGATGAGGATCCAGAGGTTACCGAGGTGTCCTGGATCCCCGTTTCTGAACTCATCGAGCACTTGGCGTACGCGGACGAACGCAAGCTCGCGCGCATCGCGCACGATCTCCTCCCCGATCTTGCACGAAAGGAAGCCGACGCAGGGAAAGCGACCCCACGCTAATGCACCAGCGCCTGAAATCACTCGCTGCGGCCGGCGGTTGCGCGGTACTTACCGGTTGGGGATTGTTCCTACCAAACGCGGCGGCCCAAATGGACTCTGTTCCGGACGAGCAGATGGATATCCAAGCCTGGTTGGGAGCGCGCGGGCCGGAGCGCGCCGATCTGGATCTTATCGATGCCCAGCCCTTTACCGTAGGCACTGACATGCGGCTGCGGTTCCGCGTGCATAACCCCACCGATCAGCCCTTGGAAGATCTGCAGGTAACTAGCCGCCGCGGCGATAGCGTTGCTGATGCGGCAGAAGCGCGGACGGAAATGGCCACCGGTAATTTTCCTTATTATGGCTCGGGCATGACCACCGCACCGCTGCAACCAGGTGAAACCCGGGAAATAAGCTTTACCGTGCCCAGTGGCTTAGATGCCGAGCGCACCTTGGCAATCAATGAACCGGGCGCTTATCCGCTGCTCTTTACCCTGACCGGCACTCTCGAGGGCGATGCGGTGAGCCTGGCGGAGGAGCGCTTTGTGGCCCAATTCTCTGACGAGGGCCCCACGGATGCCAAAGATACCGAGGCACCGGAAGAAGGACACGACGAAGTCGAGGATTCCCAACCCCACGATCTCACGGTGGTCTATCCCATCAGCGCCAACCTAGACATCGTCCCCGGCGGGCTTGGGGGAGAAGAGCTCATCTTGTCCTCCGATGAGTTAGGGCAAGAACTGCGCGAAGGCGGCCGCCTCGATAGGTTGGTTTCTACCTACGAGGATCATGACCTGCAGGGGGCGGGCTGTGTGGCCATCGATCCCGCGCTGCTCGATACCGTCAACCGCATGTCGCAAGGCTATACGGTCAATTCCACCCGCCCCGCCCAAGGCGATCGCCCCAAGCGCCTGCGCGATTCTTGGTCGCGGGGCAGTAACGATGACAAGGGGGAGCCAGGCGATGCGAAAAATGATGCCGAGCGGTGGCTGGAGCGCCTGCGCGAGTTGGATTGCTTCATCGCCATGCCCTGGGCCAATGCGAATGCCTCTGCGGTAGCAAGGGCTAATAATCCCGCCCTTGTCTTTGAGGGTTTGCAGCGCGGCAACCAGACCATCGAACGCGTCCTGGGCAAGGCCCCGGCCAGCAATATCTTGGCGGTAGGTTCCGGCTATATTGACCAAAAATTGCCGGTTCCATCCCTGGTTGCGGATAATTCAAACTGGTCCGGCGAGGCCGCGACTTTTGATGCCTCCCTCGGCGCCCTGCTATCCCAAACCGGCTCCAAGCCACAGACGGTTGGTTATTCCAACCCAGAGCTGCGTTATGACTACTCCAAAGATTCTGCTTTATCTCGCGCCATCACGGGCGGGGCGGCGCTTAGCCTCGCGGGCGGGGAAGATACCGTAGCCAAGCTTCCCAACTACTTAGACCCAAGCGCGGCCGAGCATGCACTCGCCGCCGCGGAAGACTTGCTTAAATCCGGCCACTCCCGCCCCCGCGGGATCAGCGCGGTGGAATTGCAGCAGGGCGATCCCAACGCTCCTACCGGTAGTCCCTTTATCGATCCGGCGGTATTTTCGGAACCCGAATTGGCCCGCGTTGAGCAACAGGCGCGCTATACCGATGAGCTGATGAATATTGTGGTCGATGACCCAGATATCACCATGACGCGCTCTGAATTCGTGCTGCCGCTGCGCCGCGATCTCCTCAATTCCTTATCGCTAAATAATCGCGATAGCTTGAGCACCCACGCCGCAGCGCGCCAGTCCTTTTCCCGCACCATGGAGATGCACTCCAATACGCTGCGGGATCTGCGCGATTCCGTCTCCCTCATCCCGCCGGGCAATGTTTATACCCGCGTATCTGAGTCATCGCCGCTGCTCATCGTGGCCGAAAATGGCCTGCCATTGCCGGTGGAGGCGAAGCTGCAATACGATGCCCCCGATGGCGCGCGGCTCAACACGCCCAAAAGCGTCCGTATTCCAGCTAAGGGCTCTATTACTGTATCCATGACCGCTGATATGCCGAAGGATGCGGATCGCACGGACATTGGGCTGTGGCTGGCCACTCCTAAAGATCAAACCATTTCGCAGCCCATCACTATCTCCGTGCAGACACGTGCCGGTATCGTAACCTTATACGCTGCCGGCATAGCCGGCGCTCTCGCGCTGGTTTTGGCTACGCTCTTTCGGCTTGGCCGTCACCGACGCAAAAATCACAAGGCTGAAAAGTAAAAGTTGAAGTTGTATCCTCTATGACCGAAAAAGATGGCCGCCAGGCCCACCACGCGGAGAAGGCACCTGCGGGCGCGGTAGACCCCACGGATACCGCCCCCAATGCGGAAGAGAACCGTGTCCCGGTTACCGCCGGCGCGCGCGGCCGCATCGTGCGCGCTTCTCCACCCGCACCGGTACCAGAAAAGCGGCCCAAGCCCTCAGTGCAGAACACGACTGTTCCCCCTGAGGAAGATAAGTCCGCGCTGACTGGCCGCAATGCGGAGATCGAGGCCTCCAATCAGGACGTCATCCGCGCGACGGGAACGATGGCCATCGCCACGCTGCTCTCGCGCATCACCGGCTTCCTGCGGCAGATGCTGATCGGCGCCACCCTTGGTGCCACGGTGGGTACGGCCTTCAGCAGCGCCAACCAGATCCCCAACCTGGTCACCGAAATCGTGCTGGGCGCGGTGCTGACCTCACTGGTGGTTCCGGTCTTGGTGCGCGCGGAGAAGGAAGACTCGGACCGCGGCGAAACCTTCGTCCGAAGACTTTTTACCCTGGCGTTTTCCATCCTGGGTATCGTTACCATCCTCTCCGTTATCTTCGCGCCATTATTAACGAGGATGATGCTGCCTGAAGATTCCAAGGCCAATGCCGTGCAGGCAACATCATTGGCCTTCTTGCTCTTGCCGCAGATCCTGTTCTACGGCCTCTTCGCCCTCTTCCAGGCGGTCTTAAATACCAAGAATATCTTCGGCCCTGGCGCCTGGGCACCGGTGGTCAATAACATCATCTCCATCAGCGTCCTGCTGGCTTATCGCTTTTTGCCAGGCCGCCTCGACCCGCACGAACCTACGCCGGTGGCGGATCCACACATCATGCTGCTGGGTCTGGGCACCACCACTGCAGTGATCGTGCAGTGCTTGATCCTTGTGCCGTATCTGAAGAAGGCCGGCATCAACCTGCGCCCAAAGTGGGGCCTCGATGCCCGCATCAAACAATTCGGCGGCATGGCGCTGGCCATTATTACCTACGTGGCCATCTCCCAGCTGGGTTACGTCATCACCTCCCGCGTGGCGGCGTATGCCGATGCCGGTGCGCCGCTGGTGTACCAGAACGCGTGGCTGATGCTGCAGGTGCCGTACGGCGTTATCGGCGTGACCTTGTTGACCGCCATCATGCCGCGGCTTTCGCGCAATGCCGCCGATGGCGATGTCGATGCCGTGGTGCGCGACCTCACCTTGGGTACCAAACTGACCTTCATCGCGCTAATCCCCATCGTCATTTTCATGACGGGCTTCGGCGTGCCCATCGCCCGCGCGCTATTCCAGTACGGCGCCTACGGCGCGGATAGCGCCGAGCAGCTCGGCCTCACCATCAGTTTTTCCGCCTTTACCTTGATCCCCTATGCGCTGGTGCTGCTGCACCTGCGCGTTTTCTACGCTAGGGAAGAGGCGTGGACGCCCACCTTCATCATTGCCGGCATCACGCTGACCAAGGTCGTGCTGACCTTGCTGGCGCCGTTGATGACCAGCAACCCGGACCGGGTGGTTATCCTCCTCGGTACCGCCAACGGTTTTGGCTTTGTCTCCGGTGCGGTCATCGGCGGCTTCCTGCTCAAACGCAAGCTGGGCAGCCTGGGCGGCAAGGCCGTGACCCAGACGGTCCTCTGGTCCTCCGGCGCCGGCGCGGTAGGACTCATTGTGTCCTGGGCACTGTACTGGCTCGTGCAATTGTTCTTGCCGGAGCAGCTGCCTTCGATCGTCTCGCTGGTCAAGGTTGTCGTGCTGGGCATCGTCTTTGTGATTATCACCGGGCTCGTCCTGTCCAAGTCCTCCCTGCCCGAGGTGCAGAACCTGGCGCGCGCCCTCCAGCGCATCCCAGGAATGTCCCGGTTCATCACGGTGGACAATTCCAAGGCCATCGAGGTCGAGGAACCAGACCTGCAGGAAATCCAGCCGGTCTATACGCAGGATTCCTTCAACGCCACCTTGGTCCCGCCACCGATGTCCGCCGGTATCGTCCGCGGCCCGCGCTTGGTCCCCGGCGCCCCCGTATCGGACGGTCGCTTCCGCCTTCTGCAGGATCACGGCGCTGTATCCGGCGCCCGGTTCTGGCAGGCCCGCGAACAAGCCACCGGCCGCCTCGTGGCGCTGACGTTCGTCGATACCAATACCCAGGCGCCCATCGCGCCATCGACGCCCACGGTCTCTGCCCGCCGCTCCGCCGAAATCTCCCGCAATACGCGGCGTTTGGCCGAGCTCAACCTGGAGACCATGGCGGATAATATCGAGATTTTGTCCTACCGCACCGGCTGCCTGGTGGTGGCGGATTGGTTTGAGGGCACCTCCCTCAAGCAGGTGGCAGAGGCAGATAACCTCGACCCCAACTCCGTTGCCCGCGCTACCGCGCCGCTGTTTGCCGATGCCGCCACGGCCCACGACGCCGGCCTCATCCTCGGCGTGGAGCACCGCGACCGCTTCCGCGTATCCACCTCCGGCATCGTCAAGGTTGCCTTCCCCGCGGTGCTGGATGGGACGTCTGCAGAAAGCGACCGCGAGGCCCTCAGCTCCGCGCTAAGCATGCTGGTCGAATCCACCGAACCATCGCCGAAGAAGCTGCGCGATATTTCCGATGACGCCAACCTCACCGCCGATGAGGCCGCAGAGCGCCTCGAAGAGGCACGGCTGGCCTTTGATGCCGCGGATGCAGAGACCCGCGAAGAGAAGCTGGAAGAGCTGCAGGAGGCGGAGGGGCTGACCTCGGCGGGCATCGCCAAGCGCCTGCGCGAATTCGCCCCAGAAGAGCAAGAAGAAAAGACCGAGGCCCTCCCCGTGGTCGTTGAAGATGAGCCCACGCAGGAAGAGGATCCGAAGCAAGAACCCGGCTTTGGCGGCCGCGGTTACTCGGGCTCCGGCGTCGTGGTCATCGGCATTTTCGCCACCATCTTCGTCGTAGGCATGGCGGCGCTGACGACGTGGGTGATGTCCCTGCTCAGCGATGTAGAAAAGACCAGTTCGGTTACCGAAACCGTGCAGGGCTCCACGATGATCCCGGATACCCCGCCGGTGCACCTCAAGGAATCATCCGCCATCACGGTGCCAGATGGCGAGGATAATGAGCAGCTTATCGATGGCAAGACGATCACCACCTGGTCCACGAAGGAATCCGGTTCCGGCGCCTTGGTCACCCTGGATAACCCGGCCCACCTTTCTGTCATGACCGTGACCCACACCAGGTCCAATGGCGCGCACTACGAAATCTATGGCGTTAATAAAGACGATTTCGATCCCAAGCACCCGCAGCTGAGTTCCCTTCCCAAATTGGCGGAGGGCAAGTTCAAGCACGCAAACGAGGATTTAGAGTTGAAGGAAACGCCTCAGAAATTCGATGCCGCGCTCATAGTCATCACGGATCTGCCTAAGTCAAAAGAGGTTACACTGGGGGAGGTCCAGCTTGTGGGCCATCCTTAATACCGAGTTCAGCGGGTTGGAAAAAGAAATTTTACTTCAAGGCTTGACTAAAGTGCGTAGTCGAGTATCGTAGTTGGTGTTACATCAACAACAACGTTAGGAGAATCAATTATGTCCCTCGCAGCAGGTACCTACACCATCGACAAAGAGCACACCGTTATCGGCTTCGTTACCAAGCACGCCATGGTCACCAAGGTGCGCGGCAACTTCGGTGAATTCGAAGGCACCATCAACGTCGCCGAGAACATCGCCGACTCCACCGCAGAGGCCACCATCAAGGCTGACTCCATCTCCACCGGCAACGAGGACCGCGATGGCCACGTAAAGAACGAAGACTTCTTCAACGTGGAGGAGCACCCAGAGCTTTCCTTCACCACCACCAACGTCAACGTTGACGAAGACGGCAACGGCACCGTCACCGGTGACCTCACCATCAAGGGCACCACCAAGTCCGTCGACCTCAAGGTTGAAGAGGTCGCTACCGCTGAGGACCCATTCGGCAACTTCCGCCTGGGCTTCGAGGCACAGACCAAGATCAACCGCAAGGACTTCGGCATCGACTTCAACGCTCCGCTCAAGACCGGCGGCGTCCTCGTTTCTGAAGACATCAAGATCGAGCTCGAGGTTTCTGCCATCAAGCAGTAATCGCACTTCTTTGAAAATCTTGGGCTCTCACAGCCCCCTGGTTACCAACAGCTAAAGCCCGCGCCGCGTACCCACTCGGCTGCGGGCTTTAGTCGTATTCCCCAGGCAAATCTTTCAGGTTTGGTGCCTTGTCTGGGCAAATACTCGGCCAGCACAAAACAACTCCACAACAACTTCAAACAACTTGAATTTATACCTTGAGCTGCAGGTATGAAGAAGCGACCGAATTATATTAGTTGAGAGTTGTGTATAGTTATTTCAAACAACTTCTGGGTTTCGCGAAGCCCCCAAGTATTCGCGAGTTAGCACCCCCGCCGGAAGTAGCAGTTTGCCCAGAATATCGAAGTTAGGCTGGGTTTTTAAAGAAATTCCTAGGTCCCTCGTTTAAGACCCTGGAATCGCCGCGCGATTTTAAGGTAAACAACTTCAAACAACTTGCTACTCTTCTGACCAGCACATCTGTTGTAATCGAATAATTAAGCTTCGAGGAGTTGTGCACAAGTTGTTTGAAACAACTTGTGCTAACATTCATTTATGTCTGAGGCAGAATTGCAGGCCGTTTACGCAGCTCTCAAAGCTATCGAGGAAGGTGCTACCGCCGATAGCCAAGAGAGTCAGGTTTTGGACTTCAAAGAAGATCCCGCAACACATCCACAGAATCGAAACCCAGATGCTTCACTTACTGAATTCCTCATTGATGAAACCATATGCTTTTCCAACGCGAACGCCGGGGTTTGCCATATCGTCTTGGGCGTTTCAGATAAAAGGGCAGGTGCCGCAGCTTTTACCGGAACCTCACGCAGCATCGAATGGATTGAGCAGAAAATATTTAATGGTACTCAACCTGGAATCAGAGTAGAAGGAACTGAACTTAACTATTGCGGTCAGCGGCTTATTTGTCTGCGAATTCCCAAGGGGTTGACACTTTACCAACGCCCGAAAGGGCAGGCCAACATTCGCAGAGGCACCTCGTGCGTGCCACTTTCTGAAGAAGAGCGGCGCTCCATCGCCTTTCAGCGCGCAAATCCGGACTTTTCTGCAGCTGAGTCCCGATATTCTTTCGAAGATTTGGATGCTACAGCCATCGATCAAGCGCGCCGGCTCCTCAAAAAAGCACGATCGGCTTCAGGTTCCTTAGATCGAGTACCCCACACGACCAATGAACTACTTTCCGAGCTCGGTCTTCTCACCCGCGATGGTCAGTTAACCTACGCCGCAGAAATCCTGTTCATTACTCCAGCCAACAGTCGAACTACCATCAGGCACTTGGCCCGTGAGGTACCTGGAGGAGATCCCCAGGCCACGGAAATATCTGCACCTTTGATCACCGCCTACCTGAGGCTAAAAGAGCTCGTAGCAACCGCAGCACGAACAGAAGTTGCACGCGTGACTTTCCCAAACGGGCAAGAGATTTCTATCCCAGCCTTTCCTGAGACCGCAGTGGACGAGGTCATTTCTAACGCTCTCGCACACAGGGATTGGGATGCTAGTAGTGCAGTAGTCATTGACCAATCACCGACAGCGCTTACTGTCTGGTCACCAGGACCGTTGCCAGTGGGAGTCACAGAAAAGCGAATCTTAACTACTCAATCGATTCCCCGCAATCCGCGACTCATGGCTGCCTTAAGAATGCTGGACCTTGCAGAGGAATCTTCACGGGGTTTCGACCGCATGTGGGCAGCGATGTTAGCTAGTGGACGCCATACCCCGGCTTTGCATACAGCGGAGAATTTTGTCGAAGTAAGCCTATCTTCTGGTGAGGTAGACAAGGACTTTGTCTATGCGTTAGCTAAATTAAACGACCATTACCCGGACAAGGCGTTCGAAAGTATCAATGGGTTACTTATCGCACGCCAACTCATGGATCACAAGATTTTGCTCAACCGATCCACAGCCGTTCTAATGCAGGTCACCGAGCAAGAAGCCCAAGATATTCTCCAGTGGTATTCGTCTATTGGATACCTGGAAAGGCTTCGGAACGCCGGGGAATGGATCCTGTCTGGTGACGCGAGGAAACTCATGGGATTGAATAAACAAGGAGCAATTTCATCGGCCTCAGTGCAAGATTGGATTTTGGCACAGCTTGAAGCAGGCGAAGTACTCTCCGCACGGGAGACGGCCGAGGAACTAGGTGTCGACAGAAAGATGATAACTGATATCCTGCGCCATTTGAAAAAAATGGGACAAGCCACGATCGATCCATCGGGCCCACAAAGAGGCAGTAATACTCGGTGGATTGTCGCCGGTTGAAATGCTCCTCGGAGATTCAGGAGCACATCTTCCTGAGCCCAGCTTCTGCGGTAACTATAGTTTCTAACTATGACGACACAACGCGATAAAACCCAGCACGAGCTACTCCAAGAGCGCGCCGCAGCAGTAGACCTGCGGGCATACCACCTGCACCTGGACTTATCTCAGGTGAAGGAAAGCCCCACGTTTGGCGCGACGAGCCGCATCGAGCTCACCACCACCGAGCCCGAGCTTTTCCTGGACTACCTGGGAGAATCGGTAGAGCAGGTAACGGTTAACGGTCAGGCGCAGGACGTCGACTTTGATGGCAGCATTATCCACCTCCACGGGCTACCGGTGGGGGAGGAGCTGACGATTGAGGTCAGCGGCATCTCGCGCTACTCGCGCACGGGCCAGGGTTTGCACCGCATGCACGACCAGGCCGATGACGCGACCTATCTGTACTCGCACCTCGAGCCTTCCGATGCCCGTCGCATCTTCCCCTGCTTTGAGCAGCCCGACCTCAAGGCGTCGTTCCACGTCGCCATGACCGCGCCAAAGGACTGGCAGATCCTCTCCAATCAGCCAGAGGCAGAGCGCGAGGAACACGGGGACAATGCCACGGTCCGCTTTGTGCCCACCCCGCCGCTTTCTACATACCTCACCTCTTTTGCCGCGGGGCCATATAAGTATCAGGAACGCACATGGACCTCGCCGGATGGCGAGCACTCCGCGCAGCTGCGCGCCTTTGCCCGCGCCTCCATGTTTGAATACTTAGACGAGGAAATCCTAGAGCTTACCGCGCAGGGCATGGATTATTTCCACGAGAACTTCGGCTTTGCTTACCCTTGGGGCAAGTACGATTCCATCTTCGTGCCCGAATATAACCTCGGTGCGATGGAGAACCCTGGCCTGGTGACCTTTACGGAAAGCTATATCTTCCGCTCTAAGGCCACGCGCAGCCAGAAGGCCGCTCGCGCAAATACTATCCTGCACGAGATGTCCCACATGTGGTTCGGTGATCTTGTCACCCCGCAGTGGTGGGACGATCTCTGGCTCAAGGAGTCCTTTGCCGAGTTCATGGGCGCCGATGCCTCCGTACACGCCACCTCCTACGAAGAGGCGTGGGTCAACTTTGCTGGCCAGCGCAAGAACTGGGCCTACCTGCAGGATCAGCTTCCCACCACGCACCCCATCAAGGCCGATATCCCAGACGTCGATGCCGCTCGCCAGAATTTCGATGGCATTACCTATGCCAAGGGCGCGGCCGTGCTCAAACAGCTCGTGCACTACGTCGGCCGCGATAATTTTTACGCAGGCGCGCGGGATTATTTCCAGGAGCATGCCTTCGCCGCGGCCACCTTCGATGACCTGCTCA
This sequence comes from Corynebacterium sp. KPL2830, assembly GCF_040225635.1. Lineage (NCBI taxonomy): Bacteria > Bacillati > Actinomycetota > Actinomycetes > Mycobacteriales > Corynebacteriaceae > Corynebacterium > Corynebacterium sp. KPL2830. The sequence continues at coordinate 28,823 of NZ_JBEHFR010000010.1, forward strand.
CGGCCCTGAAAAAGCACACTGACCGCGACCTCGATTCTTGGTCAAAGGCATGGCTGCGCACCTGGGGACCGGACACCCTCACCCCGGAGCTGCACACGGAGAGTGACAAGATCACCGAGCTTGCGGTGAGCGCCGAGGCCGAGGATACGACCCGGCCACACCGCCTGAGCGTGGCGCTTTTTGATGCCTCCTTGCACAAGTACCGCGAATTCGACATCGACCTTCCCGCCGGTGGCCACCGCACCATCGTGGATGAGGCGGCGGGGGAGAAGGCCCCGGCATTGCTGCTGCTTAACGATGCCGACCACACCTACGCCAAGGTCCGCTTCGACGACGTTTCGCTTGCCACCATCCGCGATCACCTGTCCGAGGTCCAGGATGGACTTAGCCGCGCGGTCATCTGGACCTCGCTGTGGAACCTCACCAGGGACGGGGAGTGGAATGCGGAGGAGTACGTGGGGGTCGTCGCCAAGCACGCGCCCGCAGAGACCAATGCCACGCTGCTGACCACCGCTTACGGCAATGCCCACTTTGCCATCCAGCACTACGTGGCCGAAGACCGCCGCGAACAGGTGCGCGCCAAATTCGCCGATGCGCTGTGGGAACAGCTCGCCGCCGCGGATCCGGGCTCCGATGCGCAGCTCATTCTGGCCCGCACCGCCATTGCCGCACTCGCCGCAACGCCTAAGGCCTCCGGCACCGATCGCCTGCGTGACCTGCTTGCTGGCACGGTGGAGGGCCTGCGCCTCGATCCGCAGATCCGCTGGTCCATCCTGCGCGCCCTGGCCGCCCGCGACGCCGTCAAACTGGATGAGCTCGAGGCAGAAAAGCAGCGCGATAATACGCTGACCGGCGCCGCCGAATTCTTGGGCGCTAGCCACGCCTTCCCCACGCCGGAGACCAAGCGGGCCGCCTTCGATAGCGCGCTGACGCCCGGGGAGTATTCCAATGCTGAGGTCGATGCCCTGCTGGCCGGCTTCAACGCCCCGCGCTCGGCGGAGCTGCAGGAAGAATTCGCCGATGAGTTCTTCCGCCGCGTCGAAGAAATCTGGGATAACCACCCGATTGAGATAGCCAACCGGCTGATCCGCGGCCTCTACCCGGAATCTTCCATGGCGGAGTCCGCCACCACGGATCTCCTGCACAAGGATCTGCCGGGTGCGCTGCGCCGCGTGCTCTTAGAGTGCCGCGATCATCTGCGCCGCACCCTTCGCGTGCGCGCCCAACAGTAGGCGGTCAATAGACTGTACCGCTGCCGGCTCGCGCCGGAGTTCCCTTCGGGTCACAATTGCTTTAACACTTGTTGATCCGGGGGGAATCTACAGATGCCATTAAGTCCTGACCACAGCGACGAAGAATTAGTTGATGCTTTTATCGAGGGGGATAATAAAGCCTTTTCCGCCATCGTGGAACGCCACCGCAAGCGGCTGACCACCGTGGCGCGGCGTTATACAAGAAATGAGTATGACGCCCAGGATGTCGTGCAAGAAGCCTTTTTGCGCGCTAGCTGCAATCTCCATAACTACCGGCGGGAATCGGCCTTAAGCACGTGGCTGCACCGCCTGGTGAAAAACACCGGCTACGACTATTTAAATCACCGGGCTAATAGGGAAAACGCCTCGCTCGATAGCGATGATTTTGCCGATGATCGCAATCCACTGCTGGCGCATAACCCATCCGAAAACCTTGCCGAGCAGCTCGTCGTCCGCGAGGCCATGGAGCTTTTAAGGCAAGACCAGCGCGAAGCACTCATGCTTACCGATGTCGCCGGGTTTCGCGTCAACGAGGTCGCCACCGCCCAAGGCGTAAAGCCTGGCACCATTAAATCTCGCCGGGCACGCGCACGAAAGGCCTTGCGCGAAGCCATCGGTTAACATCTCGATATCGCATCATTCTTGCATCAATTTCGCTGCGGTGCGCCTTTGCAATATGAACGATTCGCAATCAGGCGGGTAGACTCTTGACGTTACGCAAAATGACACTGTGATTTTAGGGAGTTAGCAATGACCGTCCACGATGTTGCCATCGTAGGTTCCGGACCTGCCGGTTATACCGCCGCGCTTTATGCCGCTCGTGCTGAACTCAGCCCCATTGTCTTCGAGGGCTTTGAATACGGTGGCGAATTAATGAATACCACCGAGGTAGAGAACTACCCAGGCTTCCAAAAAGGCATCATGGGTCCAGAGCTCATGGAAGAAATGCGAGCACAGTCAATCCGATTTGGCGCGGATCTGCGCATGGAAGTCGTCGACTCCGTCGAGTTGGAGGGCAATATTAAAAAGCTCCACGTGGGCGACGAGGTTTTTGAAGCCCGCACGGTAATCCTCGCCACCGGCGCCGCACCGCGCCACCTTGGCATCCCCGGCGAAGAAGAGCTCTCCGGCCGCGGTGTTTCTACCTGCGCTACGTGCGATGGCTTCTTCTTCAAGGGCCACAATATCGCCGTCATCGGCGGCGGCGATTCCGCCATGGAGGAAGCTACCTTCCTGACCAAGTTTGCGGAGTCTGTCACCATTGTGAACCGCTCCGAAAACTTCCGCGCCTCCAAGATCATGTTGGACCGCGCCCAGGAGAACGAGCAGATTAAGTGGGAAACCAATAAGGTTGTCGAGCGCGTGCTTGAAGATGACGGCAAGGTCGGCGGCCTAGAGCTCAAGGACGTTGAAACTGGGGAAACCTCCACCTTGGACGTGACCGCCATGTTCGTTGCCATTGGCCACGATCCGCGTTCGTCCTTCCTCAACGGCCAGATCAAGCTCAATGACAACGGTTACGTCGAGGTTGACCAGCCCTCTACTAAGACCTCTCTGCCTGGCGTTTTCGCTTGCGGTGACTTGGTAGATGATCATTATCAGCAGGCCATCACCGCCGCAGGTTCTGGCTGCCGCGCTGCCATGGATGCGGAACAATTCTTGGCTGCAAACCGTTAGATCCAGTATGAGCAACGTCAAAAAGGTAACCACTGAAACATTCCGTTCTGATGTCATCGAGGCGGACAAACCCGTCGTCGTGGACTTCTGGGCGGAATGGTGCGGGCCATGCAAGAAGCTGTCTCCGATCTTGGAAGAGGTCGCGGATGAGCTCGACGGTGAAGTCACCATCGCCCAGGTCAACGTCGATGAAGAACGAAACCTTGGTGCCATGTTCCAAATCATGTCCATCCCAAATGTACTGATTTTCAACAATGGCGAGAAGGTCGACGAGTTCGTCGGGCTGCGCTCTAAAGACGACATCGTGGCGCAAGTGAAAAAGCAGCTATAGCTGTTACTCTTGTTACTAAAGTTACCGAGTAGGAAATCTGCCATGCGGCCAAAAGTCCTAGGCCGTGGAAGGGGTGAAAGGCGTGAATCGCGTTCTTCGGGTTGGTGATTCAAGTGTGCGCGTAGCTGAAGCTCGCGCCACCTTGGCTCGCCTTGGCCTCTTATCAGATTTCACGGGCGAACTCTCTGCCTGGAAAAAGCAGAAGTACTCCGAGACTGATAAGACCTTTGATGCCGATCTCGCTGATGTGCTCAAGGCATTCCAGCAATCGCGCGGCATCCTCCCAACGGGAGAGATCGACGATCTCACCCTGCGCGAATTGCGCCAAGCCTCTTATACCCTGGGCAGCCGCGTATTGAGCTATGAACCCACCAATCCATTGGTGGGCGATGACATTTCGCAATTGCAGCAACAACTGCAAGAGCTCGGTTTTTATCAAGACCGCGTCGATGGTCATTTTGGCCGCAATACCCACGCTGCCTTAACCGAATACCAGCACAATTGTGGGCTGCAGGAAGACGGCGTGTGTGGACCAGCTACCATTCGCGCGCTCAGCTTGCTCGGCCGCCGCATCACTGGCGGTTCGGCGCACAATATTTTAGAGCGCGAGCGTGTGCGCAATGCTGGGCCAAAGTTGGCGGGCAAGCGCGTGGTCATTGACCCTGCACTAAGTGGCCGGGACTCCGGCTTCACGGTCAAGGGCCGTTTTGGTGATATTTCTGAGCAAGAAATCCTCTGGGATCTCACCCAACGCATCGAAGGCCGCATGATCGCCGCCGGCATGGAAACCATTATTTCGCGCCCCCGCACCGATGATGCGGACGTGCAATCCCGTGCCGAGCTGGCCAATGCCTTTGATGCCGATATAGTCATCTCTTTGGCGTGCGATTCTTATCCCAATGAGAAAGCCCACGGCGTAGCCACGTTCTACTTTGGTTCCGAATCCGGAAACTCTTCACTCATTGGTGAAACCCTATCCGGCTTCATCCAGCGTGAAATCGTGGCCCGCACCGATCTACAGGACTGTTCCAACCACGGCCGCACCTGGGATCTTTTGCGCCTGACGCAGATGCCGGTTGTTCAGATCTTTTTGGGTTACCTCACCAACCCTGAGGACGTTAAAATCCTGACCAACCCGAAGCGCCGTGACGATATTGCAGAAGCAATCGTTATCGCCGTCAAGCGCATGTACCTCATGGAGCAAGACACCGCCATCACCGGTACCTACAAATTCTCCGAGCTTCTCCAAGCGGAGCAGGCTTAGCCTGTACGGGCTGGAGCGCACAGAGCGGACCTAATCGCTGGCCGCCGCGCAAGATTAACTGCGTTATCTTGTACCAATAGAATTCATTCGATTAGTATCAGTCCAAGCTATTGATATCTACCAATTGAATGGATTCCTATAATGGGCAGCTCAACCTCCGCCCCAATTTCCAGAAAAGAAACGCGCCGCGTAGTAGCTGCCACCACAATCGGAACCGCGATTGAATGGTACGACTACTTTCTCTATGCCGCGGTTGCCGGCTTGGTATTTAACCAAGTGATGTTCGGCCCCTTAGAAGGTGGGGTAGCCAGCATCGTCTCCTTCGCCTCCGTGGGCCTATCCTTCCTCTTTCGGCCCCTCGGTGCCTTCCTAGCGGGCCATTTTGGGGACCGCCTTGGTCGCCGCCTCGTCCTCATGGTCACCCTTTTTGCCATGGGTGGGGCCACCACGCTGATTGGCCTCCTGCCTACCTACGATACGGCGGGAGTATGGGCTCCCATCCTGTTGATTTTCCTCCGCATCATTCAAGGCATTTCTGCCGGGGGAGAGTGGGGTTCCGCGGTGCTTCTTGCAGTTGAACACGCGCCCAACGAAAAGCGCGGCCTCTTCGGCGCTGGGCCACAAATCGGAGTCCCCATCGGCCTGCTGATGTCCTCTGGCGTGCTGTCCATCATGAATATTGTCGCGCCAGGGGATGCCTTCCTTGAATGGGGTTGGCGCGTGCCCTTCTTGCTTTCCTTCGTTCTAGTCATCATTGGCTACGCCATCCGCATCGGCGTGGATGAGTCACCGGTCTTTCAGGAAATCTCGGCTAATAAGAAACGCGAGGCGGCAAACCCCATTGGTATCTTGTTCAAGCGGTATTTCCCGCTTGTCCTCGTCGCGGCCCTAGTCTTTGCAGGTAACGGCACAGTGGGCTATATGACCACCGGTGGCTATATCCAAAATTACGCCACAAACCCCGAGAGCCCGGTCTCGCTCGCGCGTGGTGATGTCCTCAATGCCGTCACGCTATCCGCCTTCACGTGGCTCATCTTTACGCTTTTCGCTGGCTGGTTATCGGACTACATCGGGCGCCGCACGACGTATCTCATCGGATTTGTTATTCAAGCAATCGGTGCAGCGGCCCTTTTCCCACTGGTAAATACAGCATCCCTGGGATTGCTTTATGCCGCCCTCATCTTCCTGACGGTAGGCCTCGGGTTAACCTACGGTGCGCAATCTGCCATGTATACCGAGCTTTTCCCCGCATCCATCCGTGCCTCGGGCGTATCGATTACCTATGCCATCGGCTCCGTCCTCGGCGGTGCCTTCGCCCCGATGATCGCCGCCGCGTTAGTAGAAGCAACGGGCACGACCTTTGCTGTATCCGTATATCTTGTCTCCGCAAGCATCGTCGGATTTATTGCAGCCCTGCTCCTGCGCGAGCGCAAGGGCATTCCGCTTGGTGCCGAACACGAGGAAGAACAAGCCAAGGGTCACTTCATCTTTTCTAAAAAATAGTGCCCTCGCTCTGAAGAGCGAGGGCACTAACTTTGCGGATGTGGCAGGCACCTAGGGAACTTGCCACAGGAGCCAGTTATTTATCCCGCTCCATCAGCGCCATGATGCGCTCGAAGTCTTCTTGGTCACCGAATTCTACGACCATCTTGCCCTTGCGCTTGCCCATGGTCACGGTGACCTTGGTATCAAAACGATCCGAGAGGCGCTCGGCTGAGTCGGTGAAAAACTGCGGCTGTGGTACCTGGGACTTCTTCTTATTCTCCGCAGGCTTCCCATCGCGCTTATATAGTGTTACGGCTTCCTCGGTGGCGCGCACGGACAAGCCCTCCGAAATAACCCGGTCCGCAATGTAGTCCATCGCTTCCTTGTCATCGAGGCCCAAGATAGCGCGGGCGTGACCAGCCGAGAGGGTGCCTGCGGCGACTCGTTTTTGCACATCCACCGGCAACCGCAGCAGGCGGAGCATGTTGGTCACCTGCGGGCGGGAGCGGCCAATGCGGTCCGCTAGTTCGTTCTGAGTAACGCCGAACTCTTCCAATAGCTGCTGATAGGCGTGTGCCTCTTCCAAAGGGTTGAGCTGGACGCGGTGGATGTTTTCCAGCAGGGCATCGCGCAGCAGATTGTCATCTTTGGTATCGCGCACGATGGCAGGGATGGTGGCCAAACCAGCCTTGGAGGAGGCGCGCCAACGGCGCTCACCCATGATGAGCTCAAATCCGCCCTCCTCGGAGGGGCGGACGACGACCGGCTGCAGGAGGCCGAACTCGCGGATGGAGTGAACCAGCTCGCTGAGCTCATCCTCGTCAAAAACGGTGCGCGGCTGCTTGGGGTTGGGGACGATGTCCCCCACGGAAATCTCGCGGTAAGTCGCCCCGATTGCTGCCGGCGTAGCTTGCCGCTTTTTGGAGGACTTGGACCCAGAGCCTTGTTGAATGGTGGGAGCGCCCTTTACGCGCTTCTCTCCGCGTGCCTTGCGCTCGCTACTTCCCGTGGAGTTTCCCAAGATAATATCTGCGGCGGAATCACCCAGCCGTGGCTTGCGGGTGGGTGCGTCGGGGCCGGACGGGATGAGAGCGGCTAGGCCTTTGCCTAGGCCACCTTGCTTTTGTTCTGCCATGAAATCCTATCCTTCCAATTCCGCATAAATTTCGGGGCTCACGCCAATCGCTCCCGTGGTGGGATGCGGGCGATAATCACCGCGCCTGTTGAGCTCGCGAGCCGCGGCGAGATACGCCCGTGCGCCGGTGGATGAAGGGGCGTAATCAATCACCGTCGTCCCGTAACCAGGCGCCTCTGAGACGCGCACTGAACGCGGGATGACGTTGCCCATGACAACGGCGCCAAATTGCTCGCGGACGTTATCGGCCACATCCTCGGCCAAACGTGTACGTGCATCATACATGGTAAGGAGCACCGCAGAGATATGCAGATCTTCATTGAGGTGCTCGCGGATCATCGTGATATTGCCCAGTAATTGGCCCACGCCCTCCAGTGCGTAGTACTCGCACTGGATAGGAATGATGACTTCCTCCGCACACGTCATAGCATTGATCGTCAGCAAACCCAAAGATGGCGGGCAATCAATAAAGACGTATTCAAAGCCGTGTTCTTCTAGGAAACCGTTATGCAGGGCATCGTAAAGCCGAAACTCGCGGCGCACGAGAGACACCATCTCAATTTCCGCGCCGGCAAGATCGATAGTCGCGGGGATGCAATAAAGGTTGGAATTGTGTGGGGAAGCCTGCATGGCCTTTTCCGCAGTGCAATCGCCCAAAAGCAATTCATAGCTGGAATCGGTTCCTGAGCTATGTTCCGCGCCCATGGCGGTGGATGCGTTTCCCTGGGGGTCAAGGTCAATGACCAATACCTTCTTGCCTTCAGTAGCAAGGGCTGCGGCCAAGTTGGCGGCGGAGGTGGTTTTACCTACGCCGCCCTTCTGGTTAGCAATGGTGATAAGGCGCGGATTAGTCATGCCGTCTACTTTAGTTCACGCGCGGGACACGGATAATCGTGGTTCCGTGAACGGTCGTGACCTCGGCCTTTCCGCCGCCGGCCTTCTTAATATCCGCGGCATCGCGCTCCAACTCTTCGTGCACAGAAGAACCTTTCAGCGCGATCATTTCCCCACCTTTGCGCACCAAGGGAAGAGACCACTTTGCCAGCTTTCCCAGGGGAGCTACTGCACGGGAGGTCACCACATCCGCGCCGGCCACTGCCTTTTTAATGGGGCCTTCTTCGGCGCGCCCTCGCAACACGGTGACGTTATCTAACCCCAGCTTTTCGGTCACCTCGTTGAGGTAGTTATAGCGCTTTAAGAGCGGCTCAATGAGCGTGATATGCAGATCGGGGCGAGCAATCGCCAGCGGGATGCCGGGCAGCCCGGCACCAGAGCCGACATCGATAACCGTGGCGCCTTCCGGAATGACTTGTTCAATGACGGCGCAATTTAAGATGTGGCGCTCCCACAGCCGCGGTACCTCGCGCGGGCCGATAAAACCACGAGTGGACCCGTCTGTAGCGAGCGAATCGTGGTATTCCTGCGCGAGCGGCAGGCGAGAGCCAAATACTGCAGACGGGTCCATCTCGGACACTATGAGAATCTCCTCAGTAGCTGTTTAGTTGTCGTTCTTCCGCTGTTTCTTGGTGCGGTTATCTTTCTTGCGAGCGCCAGGCTTTGGAGCGGTAGTGCGCTTGGCCTCAATCTTAGCGGCCTCTTCCTCTTCTTCTTCGCGGTCCATCTTGCCGTAGATGATGCGGGTCTGGAAGAAGGTCCACACGGTGTTGGACAGCATGTAGAACAGCAAACCGATGGGCCAGATGAAGCCGGAGAAGATCAGCATTGCGGGCATGACCCACAGCATCATCTTGGACATCATGGCCATCTGCTGTTGCATCATTTCCGCATTCTGACCCTGCGGGGCCGAGGTCTTACCCTGGGCGCGGCGCTTTTCTTGGCGGTTCAAGCTCATGCGCGCGTTGAAGTGCATCAGCACCACAATGACGGCAATCATCGGCACAATAATGAACGCCGCCTGGGTGGTGGTGGTAACGCCTTCCACCAAGGGCGAGTTCAGCCGCAGGTTCGTCACCAGCGGAACGCCAAAGATCTTGGCATCCAAGAACTGCTGGACGAGCTCCGGTTTAAAGATGTAGTTCGCGGTATTGGCGTTGGCCTCAATGGACATCGGTTCGCCGCTGGGGTGTCCAATGCCGCCGGCTACAGCAACCGTGCGGTCGAACGAGCGCAGCACGTGGAAAAGACCAATGAACATTGGAATCTGAACCAAGACCGGAAGGCAGCCGGCCATCGGGCGAACGCCAGATTCCTTATAGACCTTCTGCATTTCCTGCGCGGCTCGAGCCTGATCGTTGCCGTACTTCGCGCGGATTTCCTGCACCTTGGGCTGGATTTCCTGCATCTTGCGTGAAGATCGGATCTGGCTCACGGTGGGCTTGACCATGAGCGCCTTCAGCGTCCAGGTCAGCAGCACGATGGCCAAAATCCACGTAATGCCCCAGGCGGGATCCATTACGAGGGATAGCAGCCAGTGCCAGAACCATAAAACGGCCGAAATTGGCCAGTAAATGAAATTAAGCACGAGTGTTTAATCCTCAGTTGTTGTTGGTGACCGGTACCGGGACTGGATCGAATCCGCCCGGATGCCAGGGCCCACATTTGCACACCCTAGCCATTGCCATCGCCGTACCTTTAAACGCGCCGTGTCTGGACAACGCCTCTAAGGCATAAGCACTGCATGTCGGTTCGAACCGACAGGTTGATACCATCTTAAGGCCCGAGACATGTTTTTGGTAGAAACGAACCGCTTTAACCAACGGTGCGGCCAGTCCAGAGGCTGCAGGAATTTCTTCCCCACGGGTATTTAAATATCCCATTGCTTGCGCAGCGCCTTAGTAATATCTTTTTCTAATTGCTCACTGGTAGCAGTCGCGCTTGCAGGTAGCGCACGAATCACGACATCCACGCCCGCTGGGAGCTTGGGGATAAGTGTCATGCACACATGGCGAAGCCGCCGGGAGGTGCGGTGGCGTACCACTGCATTCCCGACGGCTTTAGAAACAATGAGGCCGAATCGCGGCCCGGTGGCCGCGATGTCGGCCGGATTGCCCATGGTGCCATTGGAATCCGCACTCATGGTATCGCGCGCATGCACGACGACGGTGCGAGTGCCCTGCCGGCGACTGCCCTTCATCGTCCGCCGAAATTGCGGCGGCGATGTGAGCTTGTGGTGGGCTGGCAGCATGACTTATGCGGACAGCTTTGCGCGGCCCTTCTTGCGGCGAGCGGCCACAATTGCACGACCGGAGCGGGTGCTCATGCGAGTGCGGAAACCGTGCTTACGTGCACGGCGACGGTTGTTCGGCTGGAACGTGCGCTTACCCTTTGCCACGTCAATTCTCCTTGAAGTTGTACGTGGACATACTGCCGCCACAAAACGGCAGCACATCCACTGATGAATGGATTCCATGAACCTGACGCGTCACTGTTATCCAAACGCTCGGCGAGCTCTGGTAGCCCAGCCAATGCGAAGTGACGCTGTCCTGTTCACGCGCAACTCTCTGTTGCAATAGACCATGCCAGATTACGTGATTTAAACCGCTGGAAACAAATCGACACTCGGGTACACCCGAAATTACATAAGTGTTTTTTCCTGCAGCTAGAAGGCCAGTTTTGGCGCTCATGCTGCGGCTAATCCTTCGCGCCGCAATGGTCTATAGCCGCCTGCATTTTAAGTATAAATCTTCCGTTAGACACACCCACCTTTGCGGCGGTAGAACTAAGGAATCGAATTCCACAGCACGTGCACCGTTGTGGATAACTCTAAATAACCACTTGAGAGTTTTGCTGTTTCCGCAGTACACGACCATAAAGTGGCCTATCACAAGTTATCCACAGCCATGCACTAAGCTGTGAATAACTATTTCTTCCACACCTGTGGATAACTCTGTGGAGATCGAGGTAACTCGATAAAACCACTGTGAAAACCGCGGTGGAATCCACCGTGGAATTTGTTATTTACTGTCCACCCGTCCCCGAGAGAATTATTGAAGGTAGCCCGTTGTGACTGAACCACAAGCGAACCTAGAAGCTGTCTGGCGCGCGATCGTCGATGATCTGCTCGCGCAATCCGAGCAGCCCAACTCTGAGGTCCCGAGCTTTTCGCATACGCAACGGCTCTACCTGCAGCTGGTTCGCCCGATCATGATGGTGGAAGGCTACACGCTTGTCGCAGCGGAAAATGTCAACGCCAAAGAAGTTGTAGAAAATGAGCTCGGCGGATACATCTCCAAGGCCCTTACCCGCCACCTCGGCCGCCCGTGTTCCTTCGCCGTCACCCTGGCCACCCCGCAGGAGCCGCAACCACCCGCTGACCCATCGAATTCGCAGCCGGCACCAGGAGGGGCATCGGCAAGCACGCAGGCCCCTTCCTCCCAACCCAACCCGCCGGCACAGCACATGCCACCGGCGCAGACCGATTCTTCCTCCGCGCACAATTACGTCTCCCGCCCCCAGCAAACGGATGCGGCGGCAGCCCGCGGAAATAACAACCCCACCGCAGGTCAGACCCCGCCTAATTGGCGGTCCAGCCATGCCCCGGCAAGCCTGGATGAATTGGCGGAGCACTACACCAGCCAGCAGGACGATAACCGCCAGCAACCAGAGTTCGGCGGATCTGCGAATGCCGCGCGCATTCCGCGGGAGGCCCCGGCGCACGATCCCAACCGGGAGACCTCGCTGAACCCGAAGCACACTTTTGAAAGCTTCGTCATCGGTTCATCGAATCGTTTTGCCAATGGCGCGGCGGTGGCGGTGGCGGAAAATCCCGCCCGCGCCTATAACCCGCTATTTATTTGGGGTGGTTCTGGACTGGGCAAAACGCACCTTTTGCATGCCGCCGGCAACTACGCACAGGTGCTGCACCCGGGGCTGCGCGTGAAGTACGTGTCCTCGGAAGAATTTACGAATGATTATATTAATTCCTTGCGCGATGACCGCCAGGAATCCTTCAAGCGGCGCTACCGCAACCTCGATATCTTGATGGTGGATGACATCCAGTTCTTAGAGGGCAAGGAATCCACGCAGGAGGAGTTCTTCCACACCTTCAATGCGCTGCACCAGGCCAATAAACAGATCATTTTGTCCTCGGACCGCCCGCCAAAACAGCTCACCACGCTGGAAGACCGCCTGCGCACCCGCTTTGAGGGTGGGTTGATTACAGATATTCAACCGCCTGACCTGGAAACCCGCATCGCCATTTTGATGAAGAAGGCCGCCGCCGATGGCACTGAGGTGGATCGCTCCGTCCTGGAGCTCATCGCCTCGCGCTTCGAGTCTTCCATCCGCGAACTCGAGGGCGCGCTCATTCGCGTATCCGCCTACTCGTCCCTGGTCAATGAGCCGATCAACGTGGAAATGGCAGAAATTGCGTTGCGCGATCTCGCGCCGGATTCTGCTGACCGGCAAATTACCGCGGCCTCCATCATGGAGGTCACCGCAGAATACTTCGATATTGATGTGGAAACCCTGCGCGGTGCCGGCAAGAAGCGCGCGGTAGCCCATGCCCGCCAGCTGGCCATGTACCTCTGCCGCGAATTGACCGAGCTATCGCTGCCCAAGATTGGCGAGCAATTCGGCGGCAAGGACCACACCACGGTGATCTATGCCGATCGCAAGATCCGCAAAGAAATGACGGAAAAGCGCAATACCTACGACGAGATCCAGTCCCTGACCCAGCGCATCAAGAATCGCGGTCGCGCCTAGATCAAACAAACCACCCAGTGGCGCCTTCCTTAAATAACAGGAAGGCGCCATTTTTGTAAGCAGGCGGTGCGCTTGCCGATGCCCTCCACCTTCCACCGCCGCCTACCAGCGCCTATGTCCCTGCAAAGACCGCATAAACAGCTATCCACAGAGTTATCCACACCTGTGTAATTTCATGGATGTAATTTGTAGATTTTGCTCACAGTTTTAAATTCCACAGGCCCTATCCAGCACAGACGCCCCTGTGATCAGTGCTGTGTGCAGATCCGTGGAAAACTAGTACAGGCTGTGGATAAAACGATGACCCGCCAATTTATCCACATTCCGAGCCGGTTGATCACAGCAAGATCACAAGAATTGGCACACCCCGGATCGCCGCGCTGAACTTGTCATTTACCCCGTTGATCACAGATCCCACAGCGCTTATTACTACTACTAAATTATTTCTCTGATCTTGTAAGTAGAAAGGGGATGTGTGGAATTGTGCCCGGGGCCGAGCACGCGGCGCTGGCTCGCACGGGCGGAGGGAAAATTACAAGGTTCACCGGATGCGGTAAGTTGGAAGCCAGCTTTTGAAAGTTACACATCCCTACCCCGCCAAAGAGGAGCTCTTCGCACCATGGATGAAGCCGTGTCATTTCGCGTTGCCAAAGATGACCTTGCCAACGCCGTAGCGTGGGTTGCCCGCAGCCTGCCTTCCAAGGTCACCCAGCCAGTGCTGCGCGCGATGCTTATCACCGCTGATGACAACGGCTTAGAGTTCACCGGCTTTGATTACGAGGTTTCTACCCGGGTGCGCATCGCCGGCATGGTGGATGAGCCCGGCCAGATCGCCGTTGCCGGTAAGTTGCTTTCCGATATCGTGGCTACCTTGCCCAATAAGGAAGTTGAGATCTCCCAGGTAGATTCCAAGGCTTTGGTTGCCTGTGGTTCCTCCCGCTTCGAGCTACCACTCATCCCGCTCGATGATTACCCGCAATTGCCGGTATTGCCTGAGGTCACCGGCACGATCCAACCGCAGCTCTTCGCAGAGGCCATCCAGCAGGTGGCATCCGCCGCCGGCAAGGATGACACCCTGCCCATGCTCACTGGCGTACACATGGATATCCACGGCAAAGATATTGAGATGACGGCTACGGACCGCTTCCGCTTGGCCATGCGCACCCTAGAGTGGGAACCGGCTGCTGAGGACGTTGAGGCTAAGCTCCTGGTCCCGGCAAAGACCTTGCAAGATACCGGCCGCAGCCTGGATCCACACTTGAATATTCCCATCGAGATCGCGGTGGGCTCCGGCGATAATATCGGCGCCGATGGCCTCTTTGGCCTGCACGCGGATAACCGCGAAACCACCACGCGCATGCTGGATGCGGATTTCCCAAACGTCCAGCCTTTGCTTCCCAAGTCGCACACGAATATTGCCTCGGTTGAGGTGGCGCCGCTGCAAGAAGCCATTCGCCGCGTTTCCTTGTTGACGGATCGCAATGCGCAGATCCGCATGGAATTTGCCGATGGCCAGGTCACCCTGTCCGCCGGCGCCGATGCCGGTAATGCCACCGAGACCCTTCCGTGCGCATTCCACGGCCGCGATGAATTCTTGATCGCCTTCAACCCGGGCTATCTGAAGGACGGCCTAGCGGTCATCAACACCGACCGCGTGGTCTTCGGATTCACGGAGCCTTCCCGCCCCGCCATCATGATCCCGGAGCCAGAAGAGCTGCCGGAAGCCGATGAGGATGGCAATTTCCCCACGCCGCAGACCAACTTCACCTACCTCTTAATGCCGGTTCGCCTGCCAGGTTAATGTTTATACGGGATCTCGATGTTCGGGATTTTCGCTCATGGCCCGAACTAAAGCTTGAGCTGGGCCCGGGGATCACTCTGTTTTTGGGCCGCAATGGCTTTGGCAAGACCAATATCGTGGAAGCCGTGGGCTATACCGCCCACCTGTCTTCCCACCGCGTCTCCCATGATTCGCCGCTGGTGCGCCAGGGCGCGCAGAGCGCGCGGGTGTCCCTTACTGCCGTGAACCAGGGGCGCGAATTAACCACCCACCTGCTGATAAAACCCCATGCCGCAAACCAGGCGCAGATTAACCGCACGAGGCTGCGCAGCCCGCGCGAGTTGCTCGGCGTGGTGAAAACGGTGCTGTTTTCCCCTGAGGATTTGGCCTTGGTGCGCGGTGAGCCCGCGGGGCGCCGCGCGTATCTCGATAGCATCATCGCCTCGCGCACCCCGCGCCTAGCTGGGGTTAAGGCGGATTATGACAAGGTATTAAAGCAGCGCAATGCGTTGTTGAAGTCGGCATCGGCAAGCTTGCGGCGCGGCTATGGCGATAGCGATGGCGCCTCGGCGCTATCGACGCTGGATACGTGGGATGCCCAGCTCGCGCGCTTAGGCGCACAGGTCATTGCGGCGCGCCTTGCGCTTGTCGATGCCCTCTTGGACCACATTCCCGCCGCCTATGCCGGCCTCGCACCGGAGTCGCGGCCTGCGCACGTGGAGTATAAATCCACCATTGATACCTCTGACCGCGAGGTGCTGGAGGCCGTGATGCTGACCGAGCTGGCTAATGCCCGGCAGCGCGAGATCGAGCGCGGAATCTCTTTGGTGGGCCCGCACCGCGATGATCTCGTGCTCCACCTGGGGGATCAGCCGGCCAAGGGTTTTGCCAGCCACGGCGAAACCTGGTCTTATGCCATCGCCCTGCGCTTGGCGGAGTTTGAGCTCTTGCGCGAGGAGGGGGGATCCGATCCGGTCCTCATCTTGGATGATGTCTTTGCCGAGCTCGATGCCAAACGCCGCACCCAGCTGGTTCACTTGGCCGCCACGGCGGAACAGGTGCTAATTACCGCCGCGGTGGATGAGGACTTACCGGACAACCTGGAACCCATCGTGCGTTACCGGGTAGGAGTGGAAGATACGGACCAGGGGCGCATTTCCACCCTGCACACGGAAGCCACCGCAGGAGAGACTAGCGAGGAAGAGGCATGAGTGAGGAAGAAGTGGAAACCGGCACGCAGCGCACGGATCCCGTCACCCAATACTTCCGGTTGGTGCGCTCTACCTCGAAGAACCCGCCAAAGCTTACGCGCCCAGTGCCGAAGATGCCGGTGCCCTCCTTGGCGGATGCCCAACAGCAGAACTATCGCGGCTACCAGGTAGGCAGGCCTACCGGCGCCGATGGCAGGAGGCCGCGGCGAAAGATCGATGTGCCGAGCCTGGGCGCACAGATTAAAAAGGAGATTTCCCATCGCGGCTGGGAGCATGAATTAGCGCACGGCTGGGTGATGGGAAATTGGGAAAACCTGGTGGGCGAGCGCATCGCCGCCCATACGCAGCCGCAAAAAATCAAGGACAAGATCGTCTACATTTCCTGCGATAATTCCACCTGGGCCACGGAATTGCGCTACCTGCAGCGGGAAATCCTGCGCAAAATTGCGGACCGGCTTGGTCCCGATGTCATCGCTGAGCTGCGGATCCATGGCCCGCGGCAGCAGCGCAATTACGAGGGGCGGCAGTGGGTGAAACCGCAGGGATCGCAAGATACCTACGGCTGATAAGTGGCTGATAGGCGCAGGTTAGCTCTGCCCTTTAAAAGATAAATAACCACAGAGCGCGCCACATAGCTACCTCTGGCCGGTGTGGGGTGTCATTCAGTAGGGGGTATGCGTGTAGAATAGTGAAAGTCTTAGAATTAGCTATAGCCAAAAGGAGAGCACGAATCCGTGGCTGAAGAACACGCATATGATGCTGGATCAATTACGATCCTGGAAGGTCTAGAGGCCGTCCGCAAGCGCCCCGGTATGTACATCGGTTCTACCGGATCGCGCGGTTTGCACCACCTTATCTGGGAGATCGTCGATAACTCCGTCGATGAGGCCATGGCAGGCTTCGCGGACAAAGTCACCGTCAAGCTTTTGGAAGACGGCGGCGTCGAGGTCATCGATAATGGCCGCGGCATCCCGGTGGAGATGCACGCCTCCGGTGCGCCGACCGTCCAGGTGGTCATGACGCAGCTGCACGCCGGCGGTAAATTCGACTCCGATTCTTATGCCGTTTCCGGCGGCTTGCACGGCGTCGGCATTTCCGTGGTCAACGCCCTGTCCACCCGCGTGGAGGCGGAGATCAAGCGTGAGGGCAAGCACTGGTACCAAAACTTCCAGAACGCCATCCCGGATGACCTTGTAGAAGGCGGCAACGCTCGCGGTACCGGTACCAAGATTCGCTTCTGGGCGGACCCGGAGATCTTTGAAACCACCGAGTTCGATTACGACACCATTGCGCGCCGCCTGCAGGAGATGGCCTTCCTGAACAAGGGCCTGACCATCGAGCTTATTGATGAACGCGTGACCCAAGAGCAGATCGAGCTCGAGGAAATCGCGGATGCGGAATCCGGTGAGGCGAGCGCGGATGAGACGTCCTTTGATGATGTTCCTGATGCCGGCGATACCTTCAACGAGGAAGACGACTCCAAGAACGTCACCAAGGCCGATAAGAAGCGCCGCAAGAAGATTACCTTCCACTACCCAGAGGGCCTGACGGACTACGTAAAATTCCTCAATAAGTCCAAAAACGCTATTCACCCCACCATCGTGTCCTTCGAGGCAAAAGGCGAGGACCACGAGGTTGAGGTGGCCTTGCAGTGGAATCAGGGCTATAAGCAGTCCGTGCACACCTTTGCCAATACCATCAATACCCACGAGGGCGGCACGCACGAAGAGGGCTTCCGCGCAGCTCTGACCTCCTTGATGAACCGCTATGCCAAGGAGCACAAGCTCATTAAGGACAAGGACGGCAACCTTTCCGGTGATGACTGCCGCGAAGGCTTGGCCGCCGTCATTTCGGTCAAGGTGGGAGATCCACAGTTCGAGGGCCAGACCAAGACCAAGCTGGGCAACTCCGAGATCAAGGGCTTTGTGCAGCGCTCGGTTAACGAGTACGTCAACGACTGGTTTGATGCCAACCCGGCAGAGGCAAAGGCCATTATCAATAAGGCCGTCTCCTCGGCGCATGCCCGCATGGCAGCGCGCAAGGCGCGCGAGATGGTGCGCCGCAAGTCCGCCACCGATTTGGGCGGACTGCCCGGCAAGCTCGCGGATTGCCGCTCTAAGGATCCGCGGAGTTCGGAGCTTTATATCGTGGAGGGTGACTCTGCGGGCGGTTCCGCGAAGGCCGGCCGTGACTCCATGTTCCAGGCCATCTTGCCCCTGCGCGGCAAGATCCTGAACGTGGAGAAGGCCCGCATGGATAAGGTCCTAAAGAACGCTGAGGTCCAGGCCATCATCACCGCGTTGGGTACCGGCATCCACGAGGAATTCGATATCAAGAAGCTGCGGTACGACAAGATCGTGCTGATGGCGGATGCCGATGTGGACGGCCAGCACATCGCCACGCTGCTGTTGACCCTGCTCTTCCGCTTTATGCCACAGCTGGTTGAGGATGGCCACGTGTACTTGGCTAACCCGCCGCTCTACAAGCTGAAGTGGTCCAAGGGCACGCCTGGCTACGCCTTCTCTGATGATGAGCGCGATAAGCTGCTGGCGGAAGGCCTGGAGCAAAACCGCAAGATCAACAAGGATGACGGCATCCAGCGCTACAAGGGCTTGGGCGAGATGAACGCCTCCGAGCTCTGGGAGACCACCCTGGATCCCTCCACGCGCCTGTTGCGCCGCGTGGACCTGGAAGACGCACAGCGCGCTGATGAGCTGTTTTCCATCCTCATGGGAGATGACGTGGCCGCCCGCCGCTCCTTCATTACCCGCCGCGCGAAGGATGTCCGCTTCCTGGATATCTAAATCGCTGGCCTAGCCCTGTGTGTGCAGTGGCTAGAGCAATAGAGCCCACCGTGAATAATTCCACGGTGGGCTCTAACTATGGGGTGAGGAAATTTAGCTGCGGGAAGAGTGCTGATCAGCAAACCCAAAGCTCAAGGACACCAGGCAAACGGCGATGATGACGCCGAAGCCGGTCATGATGGATACGGGCCAGTCACCGGAGGTGCTTTGGAGCACGGCAAAGACGATGGCGGTAATGACCGCCAGGCCGATGGCGGTTCCGATGCGCTGTCCGGTTTGTAGGACTGCGCCGGAGGAACCGGCGTAGTTGTCTGGTACCTGCGCCAAGGTCAGGGTTTGGTTAGGGGAGACCACGGCACCTTGGCCAAGCCCGATGAATGCCAAGGAGAGGATGAGCCACCATTCGCTCATTCCCCAGTGCGTGGTTCCCCAGACGAATGCCACCGTGGCGATGAGGCCAAAGATTGTGGTCAGCATGCCGATGATGACCACCATGCGCCCGTAGCGCGAGATCTTGCGGCCCGCGATGGTAGCGGTAATGGAGTTGAGGAGCGCGGACGGAATGCCCACCGAGCCGGCTGCCAGGGCGGAGTAGCCCAGGCCGTTTTGGAAGTACAACGCAACGAGCACCCAGATGCTGGTAATACCCATAAACCACAACGTGGCGATGATGGTGCCATTGCGGAAGCTCGAGGTGGCAAAGATATTGAGATCCACCATCGGCGGGTGGCCGGTGGCCTTGTGGTGGCGCTCCCACAGCACCCACACGCCAATGAGCACGGCACCCGCGAGAAGCAGCCACCACACGGCAGAGGACCCGGTGGAGTCCATGAAGGGGAAGAGGATGCACCAGACCGCGGCGCCGAGGATGAGCGCGCCGATGGGATCCAGGGTGGCCAGTGCCTTGAAGATGCCCAGCTTATTGCCCGCGGCGTCGCGGACGCGGGAAAACAGCGGGCGTGGGAACCACATGAGGCCCAAGATGATGGCCAGCAGGCCGATCGGGGCATTGACCAGCATGGTCAGCCGCCACCCGTGGTCAGGGCCGCCGAGCTTAATGAGGAAGCCGCCCAAGACCGGGCCGATGGCCACGGCGATTCCCACGGTGGCACCAAAGTATCCAAAGGCCCGGCCGCGTTCTTCCCCGCGGAAGTATTGCTGAATCATTCCCACGCCTTGGGGGTTGAGTAATCCGGCGCCAACGCCCTGCACAAAACGGGCGATGTTCAGAGAATGCGCATTCGGCGCGAAACCCGCCACGGCGGCGCTAATGGTGTAGACGGCGATGCCGAGCAGGAAGATGCCCCCGCGCCCCACGAGATCGCCGGCGCGCCCGGCGGCCACGAGGACCACGCCGAAGGTAAGCGCATAACCAGACAGCACCCATTGCACATCCGAATCCGTGGCACCAAGCCCAGACTGAATCGACGGCAGTGCCACGTTCACGATGGACACACTAATTAGTGACATGAACACCGTGACCAGCACAATAATAAGAACCCGCCAGCGGGCGGGATCTTGGCCGGCGGGGTAATCGGTGCGGTTTGCTTCTGATGTCGACGATTTATGATGCGGGGAATAAGTCACTTCCACACTTATACTCCGCAGGCCAGATAACCTTCAACCGCAGGAAAACCGGTGGAAATTATTTATTTACATGTGCTTTTGTACTATGCGGCCGAATGCAGGAACTTCTGGGCTTAAAATCTTGGTGGCCTTACCACGCAGGGAATTATAGGGCTTGCGCAGTGCGGCGGAGTTCACCTTTTCCACGTGCTTATCTGCGATGTTCATAATCTCATCGCTGACATCTTCCTGGTGCGGTTCGAGGAAGGCGCCGAAATCCTCCTTCCCGCTTTCCGCAAAGTCCTGCCACCGTGGATCCAGGGCATCGAGGACATCCGGCAAGATCCGCTCCAGCGCCTTGGGGACGACATTGGCATCGGCTTTTTTGGCGGCAGCCAATCCGCCTTTAATGGCCATGCCGGAAATGCCGGATTGGGAGGAGGCGACTTTTTCAACGAGATCCCCGCAGTCGGCGATGAACTCGGTGCGGGTGGACCCATGCATCAAGGTAGAAAGGTGATCCATGGTGCCATACTTTACGCGAATTTAGTGGCCATATAGACGCGGGCGCAGTACTGCGCAAAGGTCTGATTTCCATCGTTTAACGCTGGCACCTTTTCTAAAACCTCCGCCATGGCTCGAGCTGCCTGCTGCTCATCGCCGTGGATGGCGATACCCTCTAGGCGCGCGGTGCTGGCAGCCGCGGCGGCCACCAAGGCGGAGTAATTGATGATGCGGAGATTAAAGCGGGCGCAAAATTCTTGGGCCACTAGGTACAGCTGTTCGGGGCTCATGACTGAGTCTTCCGTGCCCTGCGGATTTCGGCCTCTAGTTCTGCGCGGCCGGGGAGGAGATCGCGGGCGGTGGCTTGCACGTGGGCATCGGCAAGCGTGCGCGAGGCTGCCGCCACGATGGCACGCACCACCGCCTCGTGCTTGGAGGTGCCTTGCGCGGAGGCCAAGAGTGTAAGCGCGTGATCTTGTTCTGCGGTAAGCCGCAATGTCATTGCCATGCTCCAGTGATACCACAGTGATACCACCGGCGCGGCAAATAAGGCCGATAAGGGCCGGAGAAGGTAGAATTTGGCCTTATGAGTGACAATAACGACGATCTTTTTGATCGGATTTTTCCCATTGACATTAATGAGGAGATGGAGTCGAGCTATATCGACTACGCCATGTCCGTCATTGTGGGCCGCGCGCTGCCTGAGGTGCGCGATGGCCTAAAACCGGTGCACCGCCGCATTCTCTACGCCATGTTCGATTCGGGCTACCGCCCCGAGCGCGGCTACGTGAAGTCTGCCCGCCCGGTCTCTGACACCATGGGTCAATTCCACCCGCACGGTGACTCGGCCATCTATGACACCTTGGTGCGCTTGGCGCAGTCCTGGAATATGCGCTACCCGCTTGTCGATGGCCAGGGTAACTTCGGTTCCCGCGGTAACGACGGCCCTGCCGCAATGCGTTATACCGAGTGCAAGCTCACCCCGTTGGCCATGGAAATGGTCCGCGATATCCGCGAAAATACCGTGGATTTCTCGCCCAACTACGATGGCAAGACCAGCGAGCCGGACGTCCTGCCGTCCCGCGTACCTAACCTTTTGATGAATGGTTCCGGCGGCATTGCCGTGGGCATGGCCACCAATATCCCGCCGCATAACCTCAATGAGTTGGCCTCGGCCATCTACTGGCTGCTGGAAAACCCAGACGCAGACGAGGATGCCGCGCTCGCGGCCTGCATGGAACGCGTGAAGGGCCCGGATTTCCCCACCGCCGGCCTCATCGTGGGTGATCAGGGCATCAAGGATGCATATACCACCGGCCGCGGCTCCATCCGCATGCGCGGTGTCACCTCCATCGAGGAGTCCGGTTCCCGGCAGACCATCGTGATCACGGAGCTGCCGTTCCAGGTCAACCCCGATAACCTCATCTCCAATATCGCGGAGTCCGTGGCCAACGGCAAGATCGCCGGTATTTCCAAGATCGAAGATGAGTCTTCTGACCGCGTGGGCATGCGCATTGTTGTGACCCTGAAGCGCGATGCCGTCGCCCGCGTGGTGCTCAATAACCTATACAAGCACTCCCAGCTGCAGACCTCCTTCGGTGCGAATATGCTCTCCATTGTCGATGGCGTGCCGCGCACCCTGCGCCTGGATCAGATGCTGAGCAATTATGTTGCGCACCAGATCGAGGTCATCGTTCGCCGCACCCAGTACCGCCTGGATGAGGCCGAAAAGCGCGCGCACATCTTGCGCGGCTTGGTCAAGGCGCTGGATATGTTGGATGAGGTCATCGCCCTGATCCGCCGTTCGCCCACCGTTGATGAGGCGCGCGAGGGCTTGAAGGAGCTTCTCGATGTCGACGATATCCAGGCCGATGCCATCCTGGCGATGCAGCTGCGCCGCCTGGCTGCCCTGGAGCGCCAAAAGATCGTCGATGAATTGGCAGAAATCGAAGAAGAGATCGCAGACCTCAAGCACATCCTCGCCCACGAGGAACGCCAGCGCCAGATCGTCCACGATGAGCTGGAGGCGATCGTCGAAAAGTACGGCGACGAGCGCCGCACCGAGATCCTGCCTGCCTCCGGCGAGGTCACCGATGAAGACCTCATTGCCCGCGAAAACGTCGTGGTCACCATCACCGCCACCGGTTATGCCAAGCGCACCAAGGTCGATACCTATAAGTCACAAAAGCGCGGTGGCAAGGGCGTGCGCGGTGCGGAGCTCAAGCAAGATGACATTGTGAAGAACTTCTTCGTCTGCTCCACGCACGACTGGATCCTGTTCTTTACCAACTTTGGCCGCGTCTACCGCCTGAAGGCCTACGAGCTGCCAGAGAGCGGCCGCGCCGCCCGCGGTCAGCACGTGGCCAACCTGCTGGAATTCCAGCCGGAGGAAAAGATCGCCCAGGTCATTCAGATCCAGTCCTACGAGGATGCGCCATACCTGGTTCTGGCCACCCAACAGGGCCGCGTGAAGAAGTCGCGCCTGACCGATTACGAGTCCGCTCGTTCCGCAGGCCTTATCGCCATCAACCTCAACGAGGGCGATGCGCTCATCGGCGCCCAGCTCGTTTCTGAGGGCGATGACATCCTGCTGACCTCTGAGCAGGGCCAAGCCATTCGCTTTACTGCCGATGACGACCAGCTGCGCCCCATGGGCCGCGCTACCGCCGGCGTGAAGGGCATGCGCTTCCGCGGCGATGACCAGCTGCTGGCGATGTCCGTCGTCCACGACGGCGAGTTCCTACTCGTTGCTACCTCGGGTGGCTATGGCAAGCGCACCGCCATTGAGGAATACACCCCGCAGGGCCGCGGTGGCTTGGGTGTCATGACTTTCAAGTACACCCCGAAGCGCGGCAAGCTCATTGGTGCCATTTCCATTGACAAGGACGATGAAATCTTCGCCATTACCTCCGCCGGTGGGGTTATTCGCACCGAAGTAAACCAGATTCGTCCATCCTCGCGCGCCACGATGGGCGTGCGCCTGGTTGACCTTGCCGATGACGTCGAATTGCTTGCCATCGACCGCAATGTTGAAGAAGATGGTGAGGAAGACGCGCAGGCTGTGGCCAAGGGAGAAAAGACCGTCGATGAGGTCCAGCAAGAGCACCACAAGGTAAGCGATGCCTCCAAGGATGAGGAGTAGGGCATGGAACGACGAGACGTAACCATCCACCACATCTCGCCGACCTCGGCGTTTCGCGTTGGTCTGGCCCTGTCACTCGTCGGACTCATCGCGTGGTTGCTGGCCGTGTGCCTGCTGTACATCGGTTTGCACCAGGTGGGCATATGGGAGTCAGTCAATAGCCTCGTTGGTGGCGTCGGCGGCGGCTTTGAGGTCACCTTTGGCGTGGTGATCGCAGCCAGCGCGCTGATTGGCGTTATTTTCGCCGTCCTGTTCACCTTGCTCGCACCGCTGATGGCCGTCATCTATAACGCCATCGTGGATGTCTTCGGCGGGCTAAAGGTCAGCTTGGATGACATCTAGACCACTGTGAGTGGGAGACAATGCCGGCAGCACACGTTGCCGGCATTTTTCTAGTTTTAAGCGCGAAGTAGCGTACTCATTAGGCCCACGAAGAGCGCCTTTAAAAACCTCTTTGAGCTGCCGATTTGTGTTCTTTCCGGGGTGGTATGTAAAGTTACATCTCGTTCCGCTAAAGGGCCTATAGCTCAGTCGGTTAGAGCGCATCGCTGATAACGATGAGGTCGCTGGTTCGATTCCAGCTAGGCCCACCACGGAACAATGGGGCATTAGCTCAATTGGTAGAGCATCTGCTTTGCAAGCAGAAGGTCAGGAGTTCGATTCTCCTATGCTCCACAGCATCAGTCCGGCTTCCCTAAGGAAGCCGGACTTTTTGCTTCTTGTACCCTCTCGAAGCTCCCCACGCCTATCAAACTGGTTTTTGGGGGAGTTTGTCCGATAGCAGGCATCAACGCGCTTGATATTGTTAAAACAGCAAAGGCATTCGCTGAATACGACCACAACACCTGCTATCAGCTTAAGATTGCACCATACATGGGAGATCGTCCGCATCCAGTTGGAGGGCATGAATGCAGAAGCTAAAATCCAAAAAATATAATTCACGAGTATCGTGGGCTGTATTTTTTGCTTCATTGGTCCTTCTGGGACTATTTCTCGGAATCGTTTTTGACTTAGATGTCGTCCCTAGAACGGTGATCGGTCTCATCTTGTTCTGCATTTGGTTCTGGATAGATTGGACAATGAGAAAGAAGTTTTCGGGTGATGAGGACTAAAGTTCCTCTTTAAAGCCAACATGGGGCACTCCAACTAAAATGGAGTGCCCCATATGTCGTTTCTTTGCCTCTTTCTTCCACTTTGAGTAGGCGAAAACGGTAGGTGAAACCTGAAGTGTCCCACTTGTGGAAGATCGCATCTTGCTGGAAGAGCATGTTAGGCAGTAGCCCCGAAGCTCGGCGTTTCATGGCACACAGCCTGGCAATGGGCGCAGGAGGCCCATCGTGCAGGAAACTTCCCAGAACTGGGCCCAAAGCCTCCGTTATGATCCGGTTTATCGCTAAATGCCGGGACCGTTTCTCTGTCGAGTTCATCTGCAATGACGTTGAAGAATAACCGAGCTGATGGGGTCGGGCTGACCGCGCCGTGTCCACTTTCCGGGGGCTAGGCCCGTTTAAGCTGGGTGGCCATCTCGGCAGCTCCACTTCGCCTCTTATACGAGAATGGCTCCTTCCGTTCTGTAAATATACCTCCCCGGGGTATATGGTGGGGAGAGTAACCATCACTGTGTTCCACCGACGCTAGAACTCCTCTTGGTGCAGGGAGGAGAAGAAAGGAACTTCATGAGTACTTCCCACCAACACAGTGAGCATTCCGGTGCTCACCAGGCCGCGGGAGCGGATCATACGCAACACACAGATCATGGCGGCCACGAAGGGCACTCTCACGGTGACCATCAAGGTCATGGCCACGGCCATGGGCACGGACACGGCGATCACGCGGCGATGTTCCGCAGCCGCTTCTGGTGGTCGCTGCTGCTATCGGTACCGGTCGTCATCTTCAGCCCTATGGTCGCAGAATTGCTCGGCTACGGCGTACCCGAATTCACTGGTTCATCCTGGATTCCCCCGGTGCTTGGCACCATCATCTTCATCTATGGCGGCACGCCGTTCCTGCAAGGCGGCTGGTCGGAACTGAAATCCCGCCAGCCCGGGATGATGTTGCTCATCGCCATGGCCATTACCGTGGCGTTCGTCGCCTCATGGGTCACCACCTTGGGGATTGGAGGATTCGACCTAGATTTCTGGTGGGAGCTGGCCCTCTTGGTCGTCATTATGCTGCTGGGCCACTGGTTGGAGATGCGTGCACTCGGCGCGGCCTCCTCCGCTTTGGACGCCTTAGCAGAACTTTTGCCTGACGAGGCCGAGAAGATCATTGATGGCCAGACCCACACCGTGCCAGTCTCTGAGCTGGCGGTGGATGACATAGTACTGGTTCGCGCTGGGGCCCGGGCGCCTGCCGATGGCACCATTGTTGAAGGCTCAGCCGAATTCGATGAATCCATGATCACCGGTGAATCCCGCCCCGTTTTCCGCGATAAAGGTGAGCGCGTGGTCGCCGGTACGGTGGCCACCGATAACACCGTCCGCGTCCAGGTAGAAGCCATCGGAGGGGATACGGCCCTGGGTGGTATCCAAAGCATGGTCGCTGAGGCGCAGGAATCCTCCTCCCGTGCCCAAGCCCTCGCCGATCGCGCCGCAGCGTGGCTCTTCTGGTTCGCGCTGAGCGCAGCCCTTATTACCGCGGTGGTCTGGTCCATTATCGGGAGCCCAAGCGACGCCGTGGTGCGCACCGTGACCGTGCTCGTCATCGCTTGTCCCCACGCCCTCGGTTTGGCTATCCCACTGGTCATTGCGATCTCTACCGAGCAGGCCGCACAGTCTGGGGTACTCATCAAGGAACGTATGGCGTTGGAGCGCATGCGCACTATCGACGCTGTCCTCTTCGATAAGACGGGCACCCTGACCGAAGGTGCGCACGCGGTCACCGGTGTCGCAACCGTTGAGGACATCAGTGAAGGGCAGCTGCTAGCAGTGGCCGCCGCGGCCGAAGCCGATAGTGAACACCCGTTGGCCCGCGCCATCGTCAAGGCAGCCGAAGACCACGCGGAAGCATATCAGGAGCAGCTGCACAGCACCGATTTTAGTGCTGCTGCCGGCCGGGGAATCAAGGCCACCGTCGATGGGGCAGAGGTCCTCGTCGGTGGACCGAATATGCTGCGCGAGCTAGAGCTTGCCACCCCTGGGGTATTCGATGCGCAGGTTGAAGAGTGGTCCCAGCGCGGTGCAGGTGTCCTACACGTCGTGCGCGATGGTCAGATCATTGGCGCCCTGGCGGTCGAAGATAAGATCCGCCCCGAATCCCGCGCGGCCGTACACGCCCTCCAAGAGCAGGGCGTCAAGGTCGCGATGATCACTGGCGATGCCACGCAGGTCGCCGAGGCCGTTGGCGAAGAATTGGGTATTGACGAGGTTTTTGCCGAAGTCCTGCCGCAGGACAAGGACTCCAAGGTCACCGAATTACAGAAGCGCGGCCTGGCCGTGGCCATGGTTGGCGATGGCGTCAACGATGCCCCAGCTTTGGCCCGCGCGGAAGTCGGCATCGCGATCGGCGCCGGCACCGATGTCGCCATGGAATCCGCCGAGGTGGTGCTCGCCAGCGATGACCCACGGTCGGTGCTTTCAATGATCAGCTTGTCGCGCGCTAGCTACCGCAAGATGATCCAAAACCTTATTTGGGCATCTGGTTACAACATTATTGCCGTGCCCTTGGCGGCAGGCGTACTCGCACCCATCGGTGTCGTGCTCTCCCCGGCGGCCGGCGCGGTATTGATGTCGCTATCGACCATCGTGGTGGCATTCAACGCGCAGTTGCTGCGCCGGATTGAATTGGACCCAGCACGTTTGGCACCCACCAGCCACTAGGCGGATCAGGTCAGGCTCGGATAACCGGGATGGGACTCCGGCTATTTAGGGATTATTTTAGAATTGAAGTCCGGTTGCTAAAATAATCCTCATGACCGAGCGGGACGACTTTTGGCTGGAAGAGGATGAACTAGCAGCATTCATGTCCCTGATGAGCGTGAATGTCCGGCTCACCAATATTCTGGACGCGCAGCTGCGCGATGATGCCAAGCTAAGCTTCTTTGAATATACGGTGCTCTCGCGGCTATCAGAGGCCGAGAACCATGAGATGCGCATGCGGGATCTTGCGATTACCGCAAATGGCTCTCTGTCCCGCCTGAGCCAAGTTGTCACCCGCCTAGAGCGCCAGGGGTGGGTCGTGCGGCGTCCTTGTCCCAATGATGGGAGGACGACGATGGCGCACCTTACCGATAGTGGCTGGGACAAGGTAGTAGAAACCGCCCCAGGTCACGCCAAGCAGGCTCGCCGATCCGTTATCGATAACCTGACCCGTGCGCAGATCCATCAAATGACCCAAATTAATGAGCGCATCATCAAAGCCATCGAAGCAGACGAGCGCTATGGCGGCCGCTATTAATTATTTTTTGGGATAGCCGCGGCGTCCGGAGACAGTCTTATCAAAGGGAATCCAAAACCGCAGGGCCGCTTCCTGGTTTTTGGAAATACCAATGCGCGGGCCGCGCACCCATTCCGGTGCAGAGTCGCGGCCAGAAAGCTGCACTGGCAGGTGGTTATCTTCCAGCGTTGCTCCCAGAGCTTTTCCGAGATTCCCAGGGCCGCGGGCTAGATTATGAAAGTCGCTGGTGCCACGGCGCGCGAATGCAGTATCGATACCGGATAGCACCTCACCGCCGCGCAGTAGGCACCCTTGGCCCACGCCTTCGGGTGCGCATACGATGTTGACATTGCGGTGGATGCCGTAAGAGGCATACACGTACAGTCGGCCGGGTGGGCCGAACATGGCGGCATTGCGCGGGGTTTTCCCACGAAAGGTATGGGCGGCGGCATCGTCCGTGCCTAAGTAGGCCTCGACCTCCGTAATGCGAATGCTCACTCCAGCGTGCGTGATGACGCAGCCAAGGAGTTGCGGAGCTACGACATCAGCAGGGTGGGAAAAATCAATCATTAACGGGAGTAGTAGCGCTTTCCATCTACCGGGGTGCGCAGTAGCTCATCGAGGCTGACGGGCTCTAAGCCCTTGGCGCGCAGGCCGTCGATAACGCACTCGGCCGCATTGACGGTGGTCGGGTGAATATCGTGCATCAAGACGATGGAGCCTGGGTTAGCATCTTGGACGGCGGCATTGCAGACGTGCTGCGAGTCGCGGATCTTCCAATCCAAGGTATCTACGTTCCATAGGGCCTGCGACAAGCCCTTATCCCTGGCTACCTGGTCAACCGTCTCATTGGTGGCACCGTAGGGCGGGCGCAGCCACTTTGGATCCTGCCCGGTGGCATTGCGGATCGCCGCGTTGCCGGCGTCGATATCTTGGGCAATATCGCCGTAAGCTAACTGGTTGAGCTGGCGATGGGTCTTGGTGTGATTGCCAATGGTGTGACCTTCTGCCTGCATGCGCTGGAGCGCCTCGGGGTATTGGTAGGCGTGATCCGCTAGCACCATGAAGCTGGCGTGAGCGTTTTTTGCCTTAAAGGTATCCAGGAGCTGGTTGGTATAAGGACTTGGGCCATCGTCAAAAGTAAGGGCCACGCAATTCGGGCAATCGACGCCGTTGCCCTGTGGCTGCGGGGCTGGTTGCGGTGCGGCCCCAGCTTGGGGATCCGGTGCGGGTGCAGCCTCATTCTGCGGCTCGTCTTGTGGCGCTACCGAGGAAACAAGATCCTGTGCCTGCGCGCGGGTGCTGTCGATGCGACTTTGAATATCGGTCTGAATCTCAGAAACCGCGGATTGGATATTTGGTTCTGAGGACCCAGCTACTTTCGGGGTGCCTTCGAGGAATTGCGCATTGGCGCAGGCGGGAAGGGCGGCAGTAGCGAGCACGGTGAGTGCGGAGGTAAGAAGACGACGCATACTTTTCCTAGGAACGAGGACAGATGGGCACGATTAGCCAGCCTACTCCACTGCGAAGGTAATTATGGATTAAACGCGTGTGATAAATGTGATAGAAGTAAATCAGTGTGCCGCGGTGTCTTCGGCATTTTTGGAATGAGCGGCTGCAGTAGTAAAGTACAAGCCACTGGGGCATTAGCTCAATTGGTAGAGCATCTGCTTTGCAAGCAGAAGGTCAGGAGTTCGATTCTCCTATGCTCCACAGGAAAAGTCCGGATTCTGGTTAAAGAATCCGGACTTTAGTCATGCATAGGGCTATAAAAAGCGCTTGACCATGATGTAATGCTCGGCGTACACACCCACATGCTCGAAGCCCAAGCGTTCATAAAGCCCCTGCGCACGCGGATTATCGGGGTGGACGGCCAGGGAGATGCCGGGCGCTTTGAGGGTCTGGGCGAGGGAAATGGCGGCATCGATAAGCGCGGTGGCAATGCCCTGGCCCGCAAAGCGGCTTTCTACCGCGATGGCAAATTCTGGGATGGCCGGTTCCACGAACCCGTAACCGTGATTGTCCTCGGTGCCCCAATTGAGCCACACACCGCCGGCGGGCACGAGGTCCTCCCAAGCGATGAAACCTCCCTGGTTGGGCTCCCAATTTTCCACGTAAAAGGAAAAGTCATCGGCAAAACCGGAAGAAAGCTCGCCTCGTTCATCACCGAACGTATCGGTCAGGAAGTTGAGGCGAGCTATATAAGTGCGATCGGATTCTTGTGTCGCGCGAATTTCCATAATCCCCAGGATATATGAAGAATCCGCAGGGCTAGTTAAGCCAAGTGGTAGTTATGCACGTCCGCGCCGTTGAATTCGCGCATTTCACCGGATTCGTCAACGGAGCGGAAGGTAGCGCCGTTATCGATGGCAAAGCGGAGGTTATCCACGCGCGGGGAGGGATCATCGGTTACTGGGCCTGCGGGGAAATAGTACGTTGAACCGTCTTTGAGCTTGACGGTGAGAGACTCAAAGCTCATTGTTTATCTCCTTGTAGAAAGCCTTAATGGGTGAATTCAAGCAGGAGATTTTTGATTAGGCAAAGCAATGAGATCTAGGCAACGCCTACTGCACCCCCACGGCGGGGGTGAGAAAGGAACTACTGCTCGTCAGACTGCAGGCGGTGCTTGCCCTCACTCTGGTGGTCATCGGTGATGCGGCTGGTATCCGCTTCCTCCGCGGCGGCCTCTTCTTCCTCGCGGTGCTTGGCCAGCTGTTCATCGATGGAACCCAAGAGCTCTTCATCGCGCACGGCACCCTCTTCGGCGAGGTCCGATTCGGATTCGGGCTTAGCTTCGCTGGTGGAGGTGTAGACCAAGGTGGATTCTGGGGCGGTGTTTTGGGTGCCCCCGCGGTAGTCATCCACGCGCGGTGGGGTCTGGGAAGGCTTGTCATTGGAGCGCAGCCAAGCGTAAATCGCACCGGTTGCCGCGGCGAGCAAGGCAACGATTCCGGCAACGGTCCAGAACTTGGAAGATTTCTTGTCCTTCTTGGCCTGCTTCTTTGTAGCCTTGGTGGCTTTCTTCTTGGCCTGCTTGCGGGCCTTCTTTGCCTTCTTGGTGGCTTCCTTTTTGGCCTCATCGAAACGCTCGACGGCATCCTCGCGGTAATTATTGAGGTCCTCTAGGGCGCGCTCGAGGCGGGAGTGCGCGGCCTGGGTGACGGCGCCGGCCTGCTTGCGGGCCTCATCAAAGGTGCTGTTGTCTTCCTTTTGCATCTGTTGGGCAGCCTCTTCGAGGGCGGTATAAGTTTCGCGGGATTTTTCTTGCCGGTAATCGCGCAATTGCTTCCACACATTGGAACCGGTCTTGAACGCCATTTTCACTGCGGTGGGGTTCATTGGTGCAGGTGCTCCTTAGATGAGATTTATTTGTCCTTTTCATCCAGCATAGTGGCCAACTTGACACCCCACCACTGTTTTGGCGGGGGATTCAGAGGTGGAGTCAACCATAAAATAGACCGCTTGGTTCAGAATGGAGTATTAATATTCACGCCGATTTTGGCTAACCGCGCTGTTTATGGGCCTGCAAAGGTAATACCATTAGCGTCGCGCTACCCCGCAAACTGAACAGCTTGGTACGTTTTCCTCTAGACAGCAATTGAGATCGGGAAAAGGAGGTGACTATGAGCCCGCGATTTTCGGCGTCAGCACCATTGGATTCCATGAGTGAAGAAGAGCTAATGGTGCCGGAGCGTTTGGCGCTATCTTTCGAGGTAATTCCGCCGCGCCACGACGCCGATGAAGCCAAGATCGACCGTTTGCTGCAAACCTTGGAAAGTTACCACCCGGATTATATTGCGGTGACAAGTTCCAAACGGTCCGGTTGGCTCGAAGGGACTACGGCCTTTATCGAGCGGATTTCGCGCACCACCTCGATGCGCCCGCTTGCGCACCTGGCCTGCACGGCTGGTTCGCGCACGGAACTTATCGGCTGGACTAACCGATTGGTCGATGCCGGTGTCCGCGGCCTGCTGGCCCTGCGCGGGGACCTGCCAGAGGAAGGCTTGCCGGAGCACTATCCGCAGCATGCCGATGAATTGATAAGCCTCATCCGGCAATTGGAAAAGCAACAAGCCGCGCGGTTCGCCGCTGGCCGCCTGGCCGTCGGAGTCGCGTGCTATCCCAGCGGGCACGTTGAATCTAAAAACGAAGATGAAGATTTTGACGTCTTGCTCAAAAAGCAGCGCCTCGGCGCGGACTTCGCCATTACCCAGCTATTCTTCGATGCCCAGGATTACCTGCGCTTTACCAAAAAGGCCCAACTGGCCGGGGTGCATATTCCCCTTATTCCGGGAATCATGCCCATGACCAGCCTGCGCCGGGTAGAGCGAATGGGAGAGCTGTCCGGGCTCGCCGTACCCGAAAGGGTGCGGTCGGTGCTCGCGGCAGCGACAACCCCAGAAGAAGAATACGAAACCGGCATGGAACTGACCGCCGAACTAGCCCGCGACATCGTGGCTGGTGGGGCGAGCGGGCTCCATATATATACCCACAACAACCCCGACAATACTCACGACCTACTAACCCGAATCGGAGTAGACAATGACCAACGCTAATTTCCCCAAGGCGACAATTGAGGGCTATCCCCGCATTGGCGCCAACCGCGAGTTGAAGCGCGCGCTCGAGTCCTACTGGGCCGGCCGCATCGATGCGGAGACCTTCGAGTCCGCCGCACACTCGCTGCGCCTGGATACCTACAACCGCCTGCGCGACCTCGGCCTGACCGAAGATTACGCCATCCCGGCAGACGTCGCTTACTACGACCAGGTCCTCGAAACCGCGTTGACCGTCGGTGCCGTTGCCGGTGAAACCCTGGATGATGAGTTCACCCTGGCCCGCGGTAATAAGGACACCGCGCCGCTGGAGATGACCAAGTGGTTCGACACCAACTACCACTACATCGTTCCGGAAATTGCCGATGACCACGCTTTTAAGGCGCACCCACAGCGCATTATCAAGCTGGTAGAAGAAGCCCGCGAAGCAGGCCACACCGTACGCCCGTACCTCGTTGGCCCGGTCACCCTGCTGGCCCTGTCCAAGCAGGCCGAGGGTGCCGCCAAGGCCCCGCTCGAACGCCTAGACGATGCCGTTGCCGCCTACCAGGAGGTACTGGCGGAGCTGCACAAGGCTGGCGTGGAGTGGATCCAGTTGGCAGAACCCGCCCTCGTTGCAGATCTGACCAACGCCAGCGATGAGGAATTGGCCGCATATACCAAGCAGGCTTACTCCGCCATCCTGGGTGCAGAAGAGCGCCCACAGGTCTACCTGACCACCCCGTACGGCTCTGCTCGTAAGGGACTTGATGTCATCGCAGAGCTCAAGCCAGAGGCCGTCCAGGTTGACCTTTCTGTGGGCACCTTGGCCTTGGATGAGGGCTACCTTGAGCGCGTCAAGAACCTGAACACCCACGTCGTTGCCGGCCTTGTCGATGGCCGCAATGTGTGGGCCGCCAACCTGCGCGACCTGCGTTCCAAGTACGAAGACCTGGCAGGCAGCATCGATGAGCTGTCCGTATCTACCTCCGTGTCCTTGCAGCACGTGCCGCACTCCGTCGAGGCAGAATCCAAGCTGCCTGCCGATGTCGCCCCGTGGTTCTCCTTCGCTAATGAGAAGGTCAAGGAAGTTGTCGCCCTAGTACAGGGCCCAGAGGCAGCCGAAGAGGCCTACAGCGTCAGCGACCGCGCCGTTCGCACCCGCGCCGAGTCCGAGCGCATCAACAACGCCGCCGTGCAGGAGCGCATTTCTAAGCTGCCGGAAGGCGAGGTCAAGCGCGAACCGGCCTTCAACGAGCGCAAGGAAGCACAAAAGGAGCTCGGCCTGTCGGAGCTTCCGACCACCACCATCGGTTCCTTCCCACAGACCAAGGAAATCCGCCAGGCGCGTGCCGCGCACCGTAAGGGCGAGCTTTCTGATGCCGACTACAACTCCGCCC
This sequence comes from Corynebacterium sp. KPL2830, assembly GCF_040225635.1. NCBI lineage: Bacteria > Bacillati > Actinomycetota > Actinomycetes > Mycobacteriales > Corynebacteriaceae > Corynebacterium > Corynebacterium sp. KPL2830. The sequence goes on from NZ_JBEHFR010000010.1 coordinate 62,945, forward strand.
TCAAGGACGAGGTCAAGTCCGTCATCGAGCTGCAGGAGCGCCTTGGCCTGGACGTCTTGGTCCACGGCGAGCCGGAGCGCAATGACATGGTGCAGTACTTCGCGGAGCTGCTCGATGGCTTCGTCACTACCGAAAACGGCTGGGTACAGTCCTACGGTTCCCGCTGCACCCGTCCGCCAATCGTGGTGGGTGACATCTCCCGCCCGGCTGCCATGACCACCGAGTGGTCAAAGTTTGCACAGTCGCTATCGGAAAAGCACGTCAAAGGCATGCTGACCGGCCCGGTCACCATCCTGGCGTGGTCCTTCGTCCGCGATGACGTGCACCAGTCCGTATCCGCGGACCAGCTGGGCGTGGCACTGGCAGACGAGGTTCGTGACCTGGAGGAAGCCGGCATTGACATCATCCAGATCGATGAGCCAGCCCTGCGCGAGCTGTTGCCACTGCGCGAGCAGGATCGCAAGGCCTACCTGGACTGGGCAGTTCGTTCCTTCCGCTTGGTAGCCCTCGAGGCCAAGCCCACCACCCAGATCCACACTCACCTGTGCTACTCGGAGTTTGGCCAGATCATCGACGCCGTCGCCGGCCTCGATGCAGACGTCACCTCCATCGAGGCAGCACGCTCCCGCATGGAGCTGCTGGAGGATATCGATGACACCTTCCACTCTGAGATTGGACCTGGCATCTACGATATCCACTCCCCGCGCGTGCCTTCCGTGGAGGAGATGGCAGAGCTTATCCGCGCCGCTCTCAAGAACGTGCCGCTGGATCGCTTGTGGGTTAACCCGGACTGTGGTCTGAAGACCCGCGGTTACGAAGAAACCGAAACCTCCCTGCGCAATATGGTGGAAGCCCGCGATGTGGTGCGCAACGCCCTCTAAATAGCATCCGAGAAATTCTAGGTTCTTAAAGAAAACGCTATGCAGTCGGTCTGCATAGCGTTTTTGTGATCTTGTACCCTCCCGTGACGCTGTAACCGGATCCGGATTACCGTGGGCGCTATGAAGCATTCAGCATTTCGCAATAGCCAAGAATCCTTTCTTTCTGATTCCCTGGCCGGTTTCATTGCCCAGCATCCGGATGCCACCTGGCACGATGCGGGCTTCATTGGGCGCAGCACCCCGCTGCGCACGGCCGAAGATAAACCGGCCGTCGCGGTCATCTCTGGTGGCGGATCCGGGCACGAGCCCATGCACGCCGGCTTCATTGGGCAAGGCATGCTCGCCGCTGCCTGCCCGGGCCTGCTGTTTACCTCCCCGAATGCGGTCCAGGTCAGCGAAGCCACGCAGTGGGCCGATCAGGGTAGGGGAGTGCTGCACATTGTGAAGAACTACACCGGTGATGTCATGAACTTCACCGTGGCGCGCAATGCGGCAGAGGCGGTGGATACGCGTTCAGTCTTAGTTGCCGATGACATTGCTACCGAAGGCACCGGCGAGGGCCCTGGCCGGCGCGGTACGGGTGCCACGATTCTGGTGGAAAAGGTGGCCGGTGCCGCGGCGTACCGCGGCGATGACTTGGATAAGGTCACCGAGCTTGCGAAACGGACCGCCGATCAATCCCGCAGCATGTCCGTGGCACTGGGATCCGGCTTTTTGCCTACTACGGGCCGCGATACCTTTGATCTAGATGACGGGCACATGGAAGTCGGCGTGGGCATCCACGGTGAGCCTGGCACGCACACGGAGAAGGTTGATAATGCCCATGCCATCGTGGCCACCGTGCTGGAAAAGCTGGGTGCTGCCCTCGACATCAGCAGCGGCGACGAGGTGGTGTGCCTAGTCAATGGCTTGGGCGGCACCACGCCTTTGGAGCTGAGCCTGGTCTTTGGCGAGGCTTCCGCGCAGCTGGCGGAAAAGGGAATTACGGTAGTGCGCTCCATGGTGGGCAACTACGTCACCGCGGTCAATATGCACGGCGTATCCATCACACTGCTCAAGGCAGACGACGAGCTGCTCGAGCTTATCGATGCCCTAACCCAAGCCCCCGCCTGGCCCCATACCCTGGGCGGTACAAAGCAGGTGGAATCGGCGCGGATTACCTTCGAGGATGAATTGCCCAGCGAAGGCGAAGAAAACCAGTGGTTGAGTGACTTCGTCGGCCGCGTGCAATCCTCCATCGAGGAGTTGACCGAGCTTGACCGCAAAGCCGGCGATGGGGACTTCGGTACCAATATGGAGGCGGCCCTCGAAAGCATCGAACTACCGCTGCGTGGCACGGATGATGAGATTTTCACCGGTTTGGCCAAGCGCTTCCTCGTTCTTGCGGGAGGAACCTCGGGCGCGGTCTTCGGCAGCTTCTTTAATGACATGGCCCGAGCGGAGACCTTAGCGGAAAGTTTGAGCAGCGCGGCGGAGTTCATTCAAGAACTGGGCGGCGCGCAGCGCGGGGATTGCACCATGCTCGATGCGCTCATTCCGGCCGCTGAAAAGGCGCAAGAAATCGGTGCAGAGCGCCCAGACGAGCAGACACTGCAGGCCCTTTACGAGGCCGCGCGCGAAGGCGTGGAGGAAACCGGAAAGATCACCGCCAAGAAGGGGCGCGCGTCTTACCTGGGAGACCGCAGCAAGGGGGTTATCGATCCCGGTGCCCTCGTGGTCAGCTGGTTATTTGGGGGACAAGCCCTGTCGGCCGACTAGGGCAACGTTAGCGCGATCGCTGAGAGCGTTATGTCTTGCACAGCGGAGAGGAAGTAAATTCTTTACAATGGCTGGCATGACTCAGAAGACCGCAACTGCAACGATGCATACCAACTACGGCGATATTGTTATCGATCTCTTCGGTAACCACGCACCGGTAACCGTGGAAAACTTCATCGGCCTGGCAAAGGGCGAAAAGGACTACTCCACCCAGAACGCAAAGGGCGAGCAGTCCGGCCCGTTCTACGATGGCGCCATCTTCCACCGCATCATCGATAACTTCATGATCCAGGGCGGCGACCCCACCGGCACCGGCCGCGGTGGCCCGGGCTACCAGTTCCAGGATGAGTTTCACCCAGAGCTGCAGTTCGACCGCCCATTCCTGTTGGCCATGGCAAATGCCGGCCCAGGTACCAACGGTTCCCAGTTCTTCATCACCGTGGCGCCGACCCCGCATCTGAACAACCACCACACCATCTTCGGTGAGGTCACTGACCCTGCTTCGCAGGAAGTCGTTTCCAAGATTGGCAAGGTCGACACCGACCGGATGGACCGTCCGCACGAGGACGTTGTCATCGAGTCCATCGATATCGCCTAAGCGTTTTCTCGCTCCGCGCCCGGCACCACACCCTTCCCGTGGTGCCGGGTTCGTTTAGTTTTATCCGATTGCCAGTAAAGGATCATTTTCCACGCCATGGTGAAAAACTATCTGCGAACCGCCCCCGTTACTGCGATTATTGCCGCGATCTGCATCATCGCGTGGTCAATTACCGCGGTACAAGCTCGAACATTGGGCGAGACCTTCTTTCTTTCGACGCTTAGTCAAGACTGGGCGCTGTGGGGCCCGCTGTACGCCGATGCACCGCTCACGGCGCTGTCCTCGGAATTTATGCACTTGGACGGCGGGCACCTCGCGGTCAATATGGTGATGCTGCTGCTCATTGGTAGGGAAGTAGAGCGCGCCCTCGACACTGGGTTATACATTGCCGCGTACCTGGTTTCGTGCCTAGGCGCTTCCGCTATGGTGCTGTGGTTCGATTTTGGCACGCCCACGGTAGGCGCCTCCGGGGCGATCTTTGCGCTGATGGGCATGCTGGTGGGCGTCTTCCGGCAACGCGGGATGGATCTGCGCGCGCCCATCGTCCTCGTATTGGTCAATGTGGGCTATACCTTCGTCGCGGAGGGAGTCTCCCTGTGGGGCCACCTTGGCGGGTTGTGCACCGGCATCATCTTGAGCTTCTTCCTCTTTCATCGAAATAAAACCGTGCGGTGGGCGGGTGTCGCAATCACTGGTGCGGTCATCATTGTGTTATTGGCCCTGCGAGCTGGGGTTTGGGGATAACTGTGGAATTTGATCACCGGAATGGGTGTGCGAAAGAAATCCACAATAGTTATCCACATTGTGGATAACCACATTCTTGTAATTTACCGAACGCTTTTCCGGAGTTTTCCCTGATCACACAGGTTATAGCGGTATCGGCGGCCAAAAAGTCACCTGTGGAAGGCCGTGAAAACACTTATCCACAGGGTGGGGATAAGTCTGTGAAATAAATTTTCCACAGGTTTCTTCCACAGCCTGTGGATAACTTTGTACCCATCGTGTGGGCGAAAAAGTAGATTGGGGCCACTGACCTGCACAAGGAGGACTGTGGATAAACAACCGCACGCTGTGATCGTCGGCGCAGGGCCCAATGGGCTCACCGCCGCGGCCCGCCTCGCCACGGCCGGTTGGCGCGTGGATGTGTATGAGCGCGCCAGTCACCCGGGTGGGGCGGCGGCATCGTCGACGGAGATCTTCCCGGGCACCATCGTCGATCTCGGCGCGGCTGGTCACCCCTTCGGCGTGGCGAGCCCGGCCTTCCGCGCGCTGGATCTGGAATCGCACGGCCTGCGCTGGCGGCACGCACCGTATCCCATGGCCCATCCACTAGAGGGCGCGCCGGCCGCCATCCTCCACCGCTCTCTTGCGGAGACCGCTACGGGGCTCGGCGCCGATGCCCAAGCATGGACCCGCCTGCACGGCCACATGGTGCGCAATATCGATGCGCATCTCACTAATGCGCTAACCCCACTGGTGCGCTGGCCCGAGCACCCGGTGCGCTTGGCGCAGTTTGGCGTGCCGGGCCTGCTGCCGGCGAGCACTTTGGCTCGGGCGGCATTGTCCTCCCCACAGGCGCGTGCCCTGTTTTCTGGCAGCGCCGTGCACGCAATCACCTCACCTACCAGGGCTTTTACCTCTGCTTTCGGCCTGCTCTTTGGCGCGCTCGGCATGACCCGCGGCTGGCCAGTGGTGGAAGGCGGTACGCAGGCGCTTAGCGGCGCCCTCCTAAACCTCCTCCGCTCCCACGGCGCGCGCATCCATACCGGTGCCGAGATCACCGATGTGCGCAGCTTGCCTCGCGCCGATGCCCTCATCCTCAATCTCACCCCGCGCCAGATCCTTAGGCTGGGCGGGCTCGACCTTCCTGCACGGACTCGACGAAACCTGCGGCGGTGGCGCTATGGCAGCGCGGTGTACAAGGTGGACTTTCACCTCAGCGAACCTGTGCCGTGGACCGATCCCCGCGTGGGCCAAGCTGGCACCGTCCATGTGGGTGGCAGCTTGGAGGAAATCAGTGGGGCGGAAAGGGACATCGGCAAGCGCCGCATGCCCGTAAATCCCCTGGTCATGGTGTGTCAGCAATATGTGGCTGACCCGTCGCGCGGGCTGGCGCTGTGGACCTATGCCCACGTGCCGCACGGCTACCAGGAGCGCTACCCGGGTGAGGTTAGTGAACTTATTGCCCAGCAGATAGAGCGTTTCGCACCCGGTTTTCGCGATACTATTCTGGCCATCCACACCACGAGTCCGGCCGATCTGGAACGCTGGAACCCTAACCTGGTGGGCGGCGATATTGCCGGCGGTTCCATGAGTGGGCTGCAATCCGTGCTGCGCCCGCGCCTCTCCGCGCACCCGCACCGGCTCGCGCCGGGAATATTCATGGCATCGAGTTCCACTGCGCCCGGGGCCGGGGTCCATGGCATGCCCGGATGGTGGGCCGCTGGGGATGTGGCTACCCCTTAATAGGAGCCCGGCGTTCGCAGTAGAGGAAAACCGCACCGATCATCCACAGCGTTACCGCGGCAAGATATCCGGGGGTGGTCGTGGTCTGCGGTTCGATACTATTGCCTGGGATAAGCCCAGTAATCAGTGGCTCCAGCACGAAGCCGAGCACGGCAACGTAATCTAGCCAGCCGAACCTGTGGGACAAAGCCCCCGCCACGCCGAAAAGTGGCCCGGCGATAAGGGCGAAGAGGAACCACGTGGCATTAGAGGAAAAAGCCGTCTGCCAGTCGTAGATACCAAAGGTGAAAAGCAGCGCGTAGTGCACTGCCAACATGAACAAGAGTATGCCGGCTCCTGCGAAAAAGGCCGATCTCCACCGGTGGGCGCACGCCTTGCCCATGAGGTAGGCAAATAATGCCCACACCATGCCAGAGCCCAGCACTGGGCCAAGGTAATTGCGTAAGGAAAGGCGCGCGGGTGCGGTGCCTTCGATCAGGGCCGGATCAGAAAACGCGATATGGACGACGGCATAGGCCACCGAGACGGCTAAGCCGGCCAAGAGAACGTACTGGGACCGGTGCCGCGGCGGTGCGGGTGAACGACTGGTCATGGTGTGCTCCTTGAGATGAGGATCCCGCCATGTCCGAGGCGAGTACTTGTGAAGGACATGAAACGGTTATAATTTCAATAATAATAATTGCATGCGCGATATCGCGGAAGAGCACTCTTAGTGGTCATTTAGACAGTAGATCGCACCCAATTTATCCCTGCGCTTTTGCAGGGTAGCTGCTTGATGACAAGACCGGAGGGCCCAGTTGAGCAGACTGATTATCAAGGCAATGAGCATGGATATGTCTCAAAATGCACATATAGGGCTAGTCATGAAGCAACAACCACAGTGCTAAGGGCTACGTAACTTAAAGGAGATACGTGGTCAGTTTTCATCTCTATTCTTCCGTAGGTCATTCATTGGTCGGGCGCATAAAGATATCCATCATCGAGAGGGTGGGATCTGACGAGGCAAAGATCCGGTCTGTTATATCACGCGGCGACCAGCTATCAGGGAAATCCTTGAACTCATTTGTGACAGTTCCGAGGGCCAAATCGGGACTATTTTTAACAGCAGTGAGGATGGTGAAAACCTCGTCAGGGGTGGCGTGGGAAGAGTTTATGTCATTAGCGCCGGTGGCATCAGCAATGCTGGCCCAATCATTTACTTCCGCAATATCGCTTAAAATATTAGAAACAATAGTTTCTGGTTTTAAATCCATATTTACGTTCTCCTGACGTGACGCGGTGGTTGGCGTAGGTAGCGCGCTTGCTAGAGAGAAGCCGAGGGTAGAGGTGGCATCGGCAAGCGATACTTCCTAAAGATCAATGTAGTCCAGTGGCTGGTGCGGGTCTATGCCTAAACGAAGTTGAGCATCACAGTCGATAGTCCTCGAAAATCTCACATAAAAAAGTGAAAGTGACATCATTGACACTGGGGTATGGTACCAATAGGTTATAACATAGTGCTGCGCTGGGATATCGGCGCGTTTATGGGATGGTGCCTGCCCACACAACAGAAAAGTGAACGAAATATGCAGACACAGACGAAGGGCCGCGTAGAAGGCCTGTACATCGACGAGAACGTCGAGCTGCGCGCTGGTGCGCTGAACTTTGGCGGGCGCATTGAAGACATCTCGCTTGGCGATGTCCCCGCAGCGCACGCGGCCTGGCAAGCCGGTGACCCAAACGTTTTGCTGTGGGTTCCAGGTTTTGTGGACCTGCACAATCACGGCGGCAATGGTGGAAGCTTTCCCAATGGTGATTATGACCAGTGCCGCGCCGCCGCGCGCTTTCATCGCGCCCACGGCACCACCACGCTGATAGCCAGCATGGTTTCTGGGACGCAAGCGGAGCTGTGCGCGCGGGCGGAGTTGCTTGCCACGCTGGCAGATGAGGGGGATATCGCCGGCATCCATATGGAAGGCCCGTTTATCGCCGCGGCCAAATGTGGCGCGCAGGATCCATCGCGCATCGTGCCGGGAGACCCAGACTTTTTCCGCGCGGTGATCGACGCCGCCCGCGGCCACCTGCGGTCCATTACTTTCGCCCCAGAAACCCAGGCCGCTGCAGAGATCCTTGAGGTTTGTGCAGAACACGATATTATCGCCAGCTTGGGCCATACCGAAGCCGATTATGAGACCACGCTGCGGATCATGGAGCAGGCGAAAGACTTGGGCGTCACCGTGACCGGCACCCACCTTTTTAACGCCATGCCGCCCATCCACCACCGTGCACCCGGCACGGTGGCCGCGCTACTCACCGGCTCGAAAGCGGGCGATGCGGGGGTAGAGCTTATTGCCGATGGCGTGCATCTTGCCGATGGCACCGTGGATATGGCCTATAACCGCCGCTCCTTTGCGGTCACCGATGCGATGGCCGCTGCCGGCATGGCCGATGGCTCCTATGAGCTGGGCTCCCTGCCCGTTACCGTGACCGGCGGCGTGGCGCGGGTGGACAGCGGCGCCATCGCCGGTGGAACCTCCACCTTGGCGCAGCAATTTGCGCGTTTTGCCGCGCGCCACGGCGCAGAGGAAGCGGTTCGGTTTACTTCCACCACGGCTGCGGACGTGTTGGGGGATAAGGACGTGGGCCGTTTGGCTCCCGGTAAGCGCGCCAACCTCGTGGGCCTGAATGCTCGATTCGAACCTGTGCGAGTCATCGCTGATGGTATCGACATCGCCGCCGCGACAGATACTGATTTACGTTAGGAAAGCACTGCATGGATATCCTCATTCGTTCCACACCAGCAGAGGTGGCTATTGCCGCCGCCGATATCTTCGTCCGCTATGCCAACGCCGGGGCCACCTTGGGGCTGGCCACGGGTTCTACTCCGGTAGCGATGTATCAAGAACTCACCGCCCGCTACGAGCGCCAGGAGGTGAGTTTCGCTCGCAGCCGCGCCTTCCTCCTCGATGAATACGTGGGGCTGGCTCGCTCCCATGAGCAGTCGTATTACTCCACCATCCGCCGCGTATTTACCAGCCACGTCGACTTCATCGATGAGTTAGTGCAGAGCCCCGAGGGCGATGCCGCGGACTCGGACCGCGCCGCAGCCGCCTATGACCAGGCCATTCGCCATGCTGGCGGCATCGATATCCAGCTGCTTGGCATCGGTGGCAATGGGCACATCGGCTTTAATGAGCCCTCCAGCTCCTTGCAATCGCGCACGCGCCTGGAAACGCTGCACCCGCGGACGGTGCAGGATAATGCCCGCTTCTTCGAGAACACGGACAGTGTTCCTCGCTATGCGCTAACCCAGGGGCTCGGCACCATCAGCGAAGCCCGCCACCTATTGCTGCTGGCCACTGGGACTGAAAAATCCAGCGCGGTCCGCGACATGGTGGAGGGCCCGCTGTCCGCGCACTGCCCGGCCTCGGTCCTCCAGCTACACCAGCGGGCCACGGTGATTCTCGATGAAGACGCGGCTTCCCAGCTGGAAGATCACGAGTACTACCGCTTTGTGGATGAGCACCGCCCGCACTAAAGCCCTCTTTTACCTCTTTACACCTTTGAAAGGACTCCTCCCGTGAAACTCAATATTATGGGGCCGCTGCAGCGGCTCGGAAAGGCGCTGATGGGCGCCGTGGCAGTACTGCCTGTCGCGGCGATCCTCGGCGGCGTTGGCTACTGGATAGCCAGCGTTGCCGGCCAGGATAACGTGGTCGCGCAGCTGCTCGTCAGCTCCGGTGGTGCCGTGCTGGATAACCTGGGCTGGATCTTCGCCGTAGCCATCGCCTTTGGCCTGGCCAAAGACTCCAATGGTGCCTCCGCACTGTCCGGTTTCCTGGCGTATGCCACCTTCATGAAGCTCTTGGGCCCCGACGCGGTGGCCGGCTATCGCGGCATCGAAGATCCCGAGGCTCTTACGGGCGACGAAGCCGTCGAATGGGCGGCTGAAGGTTGGAATGCAGTCGGTGACGGCAACGTTCTTTTCGGCATCCTTGCAGGCATCATGGCGGCGATGATCTATAACCGCTTCCATGGCACTAAGCTGCCGGACTTCCTGGCCTTCTTCTCTGGCCGCCGCCTCGTCCCCATCCTCACTGCGCTTTTCGCCATCGTGGTTTCCGCCATCCTCTACTTCGTATGGCCCTTCATTTACCACGCGCTCTTCAACTTCGGTACCTCCATCCAGGGCCTCGGTGCTGCGGGTGCGGGCATCTACGGCGTGGCCAACCGCCTGCTCATTCCGACGGGTCTGCACCACGCACTGAACTCCGTGTTCTGGTTCGACGTTATTGGTATTAACGACATCGGTAACTTCCAATCCGGCCAATCCACTATCGACGCGGCCGCCGCGGCTACCTCCGCCGCAGAGTGCCCTGGTATTTGGGAAAACGGACAATGCACCGTGGACGGAGTTGTTGGGCGCTACCAGGCCGGATTCTTCCCAATCATGATGTTCGGCCTGCCAGGTGCCGCCCTGGCCATGTACCTGCGCGCGGACAAGGGCCGCCGCAAGGTCATCGGCTCCCTCATGGCCGCAGGCGCCCTAGCTTCCTTCTTCACCGGCGTGACTGAGCCACTGGAGTTCTCCTTTATGTTCGTCGCCCCGCTGCTTTATGTGGTGCACGCGCTGCTGACCGGCCTCTCCGTCTTTATCGCCGCCACGATGGAATGGACCGCGGGCTTCGGCTTCTCCGCAGGTTTCGTGGACATGCTGTTGTCCTCGCAAAACCCGCTAGCGAATAAGTGGTACATGCTCCTAATTATGGGCGTTATTTTCTTCGCCCTGTATTTCGTTATATTCTACTACCTCATCGGCTGGTTTAACCTGAAGACCCCGGGCCGCGGCGATGACGAGGACGCCCCTGAAGACGACGATGCCGCCGCAGGCGATGATAAGACCGCCGCTTCCGCCTCCCGCATCATCGAGGGTCTCGGCGGCAAGGACAATATCGATTCCTTGGACTACTGCACCACCCGCCTGCGCGTGGGTGTGAAGGATCGCGCGCTTGTCGATGACCCCACTATCAAGCGCGCCGGGATTTCCGGCGTCATCCACCCCTCCGAAAAGAACGTGCAGGTCATCGTGGGCCCCTCCGTGCAGTTCATGTTTGACGAGGTCAACCAACAGCTGCGCACCGGCTCTGCAGCGGTAGCTACGGCGCCGGCGAAGCCTAGCGAAGATTCTCTCCCCGCAGAGAAAATCGGGACCGATGTGGAGCTCCGCGCCCCGTTCGAGGGAACCGTCGTGCCTCTCTCCGAGGTCCCCGATGAGTCCTTTGCTCAGGGCATGGTGGGCGAAGGCTTCGCCGTCATTCCTACCGAGATCGATGCCTTCGATGTCTGTGCCCCAGTAGATGGCACCATCACGATGGTCTTCAAGACCGGCCATGCCTTTGGCATGCGGACTGAAGAAGGTCTTGACCTGCTCATTCACATCGGCATCGATACCGTGGAATTGAAGGGCGAGGGCTTTACTAAGCTCGTGGACAAGGGCGATGTCGTCCGCGCCGGCACCCCCATCATCGCGGTGGAGTCTGAGAAGCTGCGCGAACGCGGCATCAACCTCATTACCCCGGTGGTCTGCCCCACGGCAAAGCAAATCGCTGGAGTAGATATCGAACACGAGGGCCGCGCTGACCAGAGCGTCTCCGTTGCCCGTGTGCGCCCGGCTGGCCACTAGAATTTGCCCTTCCAGCTTTTCTTTGAGACTGGTGGCCAGGTCTAGAAGTTCGTCCGGGTTATCTGCGGGGCGCTGTTGAGATAGATTTCGCTGCGCCTTGCGCACGAACTTTGAGAGTGTGCCGGCGCCGCGCGCTAGTGGGGAAGCGGCAGGAAGTTCCGCCAGTAGTGCCGTAAGTGTTTGGCGGCACTACTGGCGGCGTCTAACGTGTACTTGTAGTCTCCAGTGTCCCCGTGGGCTCCGATGAACAAAGCTCACTGAAATGTCCTAGGAACAAAACCCGGGGCACTTCAAATTTCTGTCGCGCTAACGTGGTCGAGTCCCTGCGGCAGCGGCTTTTCACAACTTCATGGGCGGTTCAGTTGATGCCGGTAAGGAAACCTGAGAGTGTCTAATGGTTTGTGTGTGGGAACCTAACCCGCATAAGGAGATGAACCAGAATGACTACTATGGCGAGACGAGATCCGGCTGATAAGGCCAAGATTGATGCGATTGAAAAGAAGCTGCTTGCTAACCCAGAAATCGCGAAACTGATTGATGAGCTAGGCACGTCCACCACGGATGCCAACGACCTAGTTCGGGGCATGTTGCAAGCCTCAATTACCCGGGGTTTGAATGCTGAAATGGATGCCCACCTAGGCTATGAGTCTGGCGACAGAGCAGCTAAAGCTGCAGCTAGAACAGACAATTACCGCAACGGGTCGTATCCAAAGACCGTGGATTCTAACTGCGGGCCAGTCACCGTTGATGTCCCTCGGGATCGGGCTGGAACATTCTTGCCGACTATGGTCCCTAAAGGTTCTAGGCGCTTGACTGATGTTGATGACATGATCGTCAGCTTGTATGCCGGTGGGATGACCATTCGGGATATCCAGCATCATATGGCTACTGCGATGCGTGTCGATATTTTCCATGAGACGATTTCTGCGGTTACTGACGCCGTGCTCGATGAGGTTATGGTCTGGCAAAACCGCCAGTTAGACGAGTTCTACCCCGTGGTTTTCCTGGATGCGTTGCGCATTAAAGTCCGCGACGACGGCCGAGTAGTCAACAAATCTGCGTACATGGCAATCGGCGTGGATCTCGACGGTATTAAGCACATTTTAGGATTGTGGATTGCCAAGGAAGAAGGTGCTTCCTTTTGGGCACACGTGTGCGCCAACGTTTCTAACCGTGGGGTCAAGGACGTCTTTATCGTCTGCTGTGACGGGCTGAAAGGCCTGCCAGAGGCAGTTGAGGCAACCTGGCCGAACTCTATGGTGCAAACCTGTATCGTGCACCTGATTCGCGCCGCTAACCGGTGGGTAGCCTACGGGGATCGCCGGGGCGTATCAGCCGCGTTGAAAAAGATTTACACTGCCACGGACGAGCCCACAGCACAGGTTGCTTTAGACGAATTTGAAGCCTCCGAGCTGGGTGAGAAATATCCCCGCTCAGTCAAGGTCTGGCGTGATGCGTGGGCGCGTTTCGTACCGTTTCTGCAGTTCCCACCAGCAGCAAGGAAGGTCATCTATACAACGAATTCCATTGAATCGTTTAACAACCAGCTGCGTAAAGCCACCCGCAACAGGGTGCAGTTCACTAACGATGAATCCGCGCTCAAGACGCTGTGGTTGATGATCTGCAATATTGAAGACAAACGAGCTGTAAAGAGAGCCAAGCAGGGCAAACGAGTCTCAAGAACAGCCGGCAGACTCATGGAAGGAGCCCGAGTTTCTGGCTGGAAACAAGCCATCAACCAGATGGCCGTGGCTTTTCCCGACCGCTTCGACAAATACCTATAAACCTAGCCCCACACACAAACAACTTGACACGCTCGGAAACCTAGAGAGGCCCTAGCAGCACGGGGGATGAGTTTATTAAAGGCCGAAGGCGCCGCCGCTGACGAGGATGAAGGTACCCAGGCCGATCAAGACGATAGGGAACAGCACATGCTCCCAGCGTTCGAGAATCTCCGCGATGGGCGGACGGGTGGCCACGAACTTCGCCAACAGGACCAGGCCCGCCACCAGAATCAGAAAGACAACGCAGTAGATGATAACGGTGGCGGTATCCACGTTGAGAAAAACCGGGACATAGACGCCGATATTGTCGCCACCGTTGGCAAAGGTCACCCCGGCGACGGTCAAGACGCTTACGTTCTTTCCGCTGACTTTCGCGTCATCGTCGTCGTCATCGTCTCCCCGCCAGGCTTGCCAGGCCGCCCACAGCCCCAGGGCCAGGGGGATTAGCCCGAAGTAGGGGATCGCCTCGGTGGGCAGGAAGGCATCCGCCCCTAGGGTGACCAGAATCGTGGCTGCGAGGATGCCCGCGAAACCAAGATACTGCCCGGCCAGGATCCGAAGTGTGGTCCCTGCTTGGCCGGCCCCACGGGCGAAGAACAGCGAGAGCACGATGATGTCGTCGATATTGGTGGCGATAAACAGACCAACCGCCCCCAGGAGACCAGTTACCACTTACCTGTTCCCCTCTCCGGTGGCACACCCGGGCACGTCACATGCCGAGTCAATACACGGGGCATTTTCGTCGGCAGCCAGAGTGGTATCTAGCAGTGAGTTCAACGCTTGGACAAGATGGGCGTCGACGATCTCGTAGCGGGTCTTCCTCCCCTGCGGTTCTGCGACCACAATTCCGCAGTCCCGTAGGCAAGTGAGGTGGTTCGACACATTTGACCGCGTCAGTTCCAGTTCCCGGGCGAGAGCGGCCGGGTAGGCCGGGCCGCCCAGCAGGGTCAGGAGAATACGGGATCGGGTGGGATCGGCCATCGCCCGACCCAATCGGTTCATCACGTCCAAGCGCGAAGCAATAGTCAGCATGTACTGGACTATACAGCGTCTGCTGAACTGTTGCAACGAGGGGCGAACGTCGGCCCGACGGTGATGTGTGGGACACCAGCATCCTTCGGTACTGTCTGTGTCGAATTCGTTCGTCTATGAACAGCAGGCTGCCGCAAGGGTCACTCAGGCGGCCGAGGCCTCTGTTCCGGACAAGGACAAGGAGCAATCCGCGGGGCTGCCCCCACGAGCGTCAAGAAGAAAGCGTAACTGGCCGGCTGTCAGGGACGCCACCGCCTCCCACCCCTGACATATTGCCTTAGGGGTGGCGGTAATTCGACCATCCGCAGCTTAGGCTTGGCCCTTCAGCCAACTCCTGTCGATGACCCGGTGTGCATAGGAGATCATCGCCATGGCGTCGAGAAAATCTTGTCCCTTTTCTTCCGATCCCAGACGTGCGCGATGGGCGCGATCGTTACGAAGGTGTCCGTAGATTCCGTTGAGTAGATGGATGAATCCGAAATGCTCGGCCTCATCTGCTGGGCTGGAGAAATCGTTTATGAATCGTGGCCCAGGGTTATTGCGTGTACCGAACACGTACTGAGTGAGCTTCTCTCCGTCAAGCGCGCAGTCTGCGGGCCGGATACGTTCCATCAGTGACTTTGTCGCTTCGGTTACAGCATGGAACATCGACTGATTAATCAGTTCTTCTTCACAAAATCTCAGCGCCTCGGGATGAGTGCCGCGCAAGACAAGCTTCTCTTTTATCCGCCTGGTCAGGGCGTCGGCGCCGATGACGCCTTCACCTGTAGGGACGATGTGCCCCTCCTCGGTGACGCTGAACCGATAGGTGCGAAGGATTGTGTCGACGTCGGAGATGATCCGTTGACGCTTCTGTGGCCCCTTCAAGAACCGGGCTGGAGCTAGAGCCTCTGAAACAAAACGTGCCAGTGGCCCGCTCGACTCAGCGGATTGTTGCTCGTTCATCAAGGCGTGGTAGGCGATATCAGTCTTGGAGGAAAAACCCTCGAGCACCGTGATACCGGCCGCGGCGAAGACATTATGCATCTCCGTAGCTGAGATTCCCTCCCCTCCTGCCACGAGTGCCTTGCAGAGTGCGCGTGTCAGAGCGGGGTTAGCAACTGGAAGGTTATTTTTAGAAAGCATGCTATGAATTTAGCGAGTGCGTCCCAGCATGTGTCACCGGATAGGGAAGAGTGCGCAGTTTCTGGCACGCTGTTTGAAGTGTCCCAGGTTTTGTTCCGTTTGAGTAGATGGGAAAATCTGGAACATGCCGAGAAAATTTGACCAGGATGCAAAGGACCGAGTGGTCCGTCTTGTAGAGGACCGCATCGTGGCGGAAAATATGTCGATGCACCCCGCGTGCCAGGCAGTAGCCCCAAAGTTGGGGGTTTCATGGCACACGGCTCGTCAATGGACCCAGCAGGCCCGCCGTTCGGGAAACATCCCAGAACCTGTGCCTGAAAATGTGGCCGCCGAAAACGCGAGGCTGCGCCGTGAAAATCACCAGCTACGCGACACTAATGAGCTGCTGAAGGCCGCGTCAGCTTTTTCGCCTCATGACCAGGCCCCAAGCCTCGGTTATGATCCGGTTCATCGATGAATACCGGAATTATTTCTCTGTCGAGTTCATTTGTAAGACGTTGAAAAATAACCGGGCTGGTGGGTTTATCACCTCGCGTGGTTATCGCCAGTCCAAGGCCCGTGGGTTAAGTGCTCGTCGACTTCGCGATGCTGCGTTGGTTGAACGCATTAGTGCTGTTCATCGGGATAATGACGGTGTCTACGGCGTGCGGAAAATGTGGCATGCGCTTCACCGTGACGGAATCGATATCGGTCGTGAACAAACCGCTCGGCTGATGCGCCTGGCTGGCGTTTCTGGCACAGGCACAGGCGGATCACCAATCACAATCCGAAAAGCTAACGTGCCTGATTTGCGCCCAGATTTGGTCGAGCGTGAATTTAAAGCCCGGGGCCCGAATAAGCTGTGGGTGGCCGACATTACCTACGTGCGCACGAAGAAAGGCTTTGTGTAGAACGTGAGCTGCTGTGCGTGGCAGGCCTCGGGTGTTACGTATGGATAACGGCCCGGAGTTCATCAGCCGTGAGCTGGCTAGTTGGGCTGCTAAGCAAGACACTGTCGAGGCGTTCATCCCACCGGGGATGCCATGGCATAACGGGTTTGTGGAGTCCTTCCACAACCGGCTACGCGACGAGCTGTGAGAGGACGAGATGTTCGACGACCCCGCCCATGCGTCGCGTTGCCTGCGACTGTGGTCGAAGCGCTATAATACCTATTATCCTCATTCGAGCCTAGGGTTTATCCCGCCGACTGAGTACGCCAACCAATGAGCGTGTCAAGTTGTTTGTGTGTGGGGTTAGGTTTATAGGTATTTGTCGAAGCTGTCGGGGTAGGCCACGGCCATTTGGTTGATGGCTTGTTTCCAGCCGGATACTCGTGCTCCTTCCACGAGCCTGCTGG
>NZ_JBEHFR010000011.1:0-76853 GCF_040225635.1 Corynebacterium sp. KPL2830
AACCCCTACCCCCACCAACACAAAATGTCGTTTAACTCGACACGCCGAAAAACAACACGTTTTGTCGTTTAACCCTGGTTATCCACAATCGGGGGCGCACAGGCCGTCCTGCTTCGCCCGTGCGTGCGAGGGTCTAGGAGCTAAATACGGCTGAGACCCCAATGGCGGAGGGGCCGGCGTGCACGGCGAGCACCTCGGTTAGGGGCGTGGTGATAAAGGACGTGCCTTCTGGCAGGGCATCGCGCAAGAGGCCCTGCAGCTTGTCTGCCGCTTCGCCGGCCTGGTTGTGCTGAATGGCGATGAAGGCGGGCTCTCCGGCGGCGCGGGCGGCGATGATCTCTACCACCTTGGTAAAGGCCTTGGTCTGCGTGCGGGTTTTTCCCACCAGCTCCAGCTTGCCGTCCACGATGGACATAATCGGCTTGGTGGCTAAAAGCGCGGTGGACAACATCGCGGTGGCCGCGGACATGCGGCCCGAGCGG
The DNA here is from genome assembly GCF_040225635.1 of Corynebacterium sp. KPL2830. Classification (NCBI taxonomy): domain Bacteria; kingdom Bacillati; phylum Actinomycetota; class Actinomycetes; order Mycobacteriales; family Corynebacteriaceae; genus Corynebacterium; species Corynebacterium sp. KPL2830. The sequence goes on from NZ_JBEHFR010000011.1 coordinate 483, forward strand.
CGCATATCCTCCGTGGAATGCAGGTACACCCAGGTAGCCGCGCGCTCAATGCTATCTAGCGCCGCCGCGTGGCATTCTTCCAGCGCCGCGCCCTGTGTCGCCTTAGTGGCAGCCGCCATCGCCGCCGCGCCCATGACCATGCCGGCCGAGCCGGAGTCGATAACGCGCACCGTATCAGGGAAAACCCCAGCCGCGGCCACCGCCGCCGACCAGGTGGACGAAAGCTCCTTGGACAAGTGGATGGCGATAACGCCATCATCCTGCGCCTTTTCCATCTCCTGGCCGTAGGCCGCGGCCAATTCGAGTGAAGACAGGCCCGAGGTGGTGCGCAATTTTCCGCCCTTATCCTCGCTATCCATCACGTGTAGATCAATGACGGTGATATCGAGTTCTGCAGCAATTTCTGGGGGCAGGCTGGCCGCGGAGTCAGTAATGACGCGAACGGTCACTAGGTATCTGCCCCTCCATCACCGGTGACCTCGCCGCCCATATTCCAGCCGTCAAAGTACCACTGCGCGCTCGCCACCGTCTCCGGCGTAAATTCCAGCGAGTTTACGGAGGTTTCCGGATTGAAATCCGGGCGGGCGGTCAGCTGTGACCAGTGAGTATTTTTCAGGCCGGACAAAATACTGTACTGACCGTGATCCAAGCCTAAAAGGTGGCACGTGAGCGCGGAGATTGCGCCACCGTGGGCGACGATGAGCACGGCTCCATCATCCCAACCGGAAAATTCCTGCATGAGCTCGTCGATGACCGGACGAGCCCGCCGCGCCACGTCCACGCGGGACTCGCCTTCTGGCGGGGCCCAGGTGGGGTCATGGCGCCAGATGGCGCGGGCGCCGGGAAATTCCGCATCCACTTCGGCAGAGCTTTTGCCCTGCCACTGCCCCAAATTGGTCTCGCGCAGGCGGGGATCCGTAGAAAAGTCCAAGCCGAGAGATTCTGCCACCACCCGCGCGGTTTCTCGCGCGCGCTGCAAATCGGAGGCGACGATTTTTACCACGCCCTGATCCCGGAGCAGGCGCGCGGCGGCGCGGGCCTGTTCGTAGCCGACATCGGAAAGCTCAGTGTCCAAGTGGCCCTGCATGCGGCCGGAGGCATTGTAGGTGGTTTGTCCGTGGCGGATCAGAATCAGGCGGCGGCTCATGGTGGGGTTAAAGCTCCTCGTCCTCGCCAGGGGCCTTTTGCGCCAATGGCAGCTCATCAATGGAATCCACGGTGCGCGGATTAACGCCATTGGTCCAATCGCCGGGGCGCTCGGGCGGCTCAATACCCTCGATCTCCACCAAGGGGCAATCGTGGTAGAGGCGGTCGAGGCCGTAGTACTCGCGCTGATCGGTGCGCTGCACGTGGATGACGATATTGCCATAATCCAGAAGCACCCAGCGGTTTTCACGGTTGCCCTCACGGCGCTGCGGCTCGAAGCCCTGGGCCGTCATCTGGTCCTCCACCTCATCCACGATGGAGCCGACCTGGCGCTCATTATCGGCAGAAGCCAGCACGAAAACCTCGGTGATGGCGAGGACATCGGAGACATCGATTGCCGCGATATTGCTTGCTAGCTTGTCCTGTGCGGCGTGCGCCGCGGTTGCCGCCATGCGGCGGGCGAGATCAGAAATAGACAATGTATAAAAATTCCCTTTTCGCGTCTGGTGAGGAAGTGTCTTTTAGCTGTCTATTCTTGCACGTTCGGCGCGATTGTGCCCAAACTTGAACTATAAAGGTTTATCCGGCTGCGCCGAGTAGAGATTATTTTTGGTGATGTATTGCACCACCCCATCTGGAACCAGGTACCACACCGGGCGGTTTTGGGCGGCGCGCTCGCGGCAATCCGTGGAAGAAATGGCCATGGCGGGGATATCGATAAGGTTGATATCCTCCCGCGAGCCGGCCGGCAGCATGTCCGTACTCAGCTCGTAGCCCGGGCGCGTGACGCCCACGAAGTGCGCCATGTCCAGCATCTCTTCCCAGTTATGCCAGCTCATGATGGATTGCAGGGAATCCGCACCGGTAATGAAGTAAAACTCGGCACCCGGAAAAAGCTCACGCAGATCGCGCAGGGTATCGATGGTATAGGTAGGGCCCTTGCGGTCGATGTCCACGCGGGAGACGGTAAAGCGGGGGTTGGAGGCCGTGGCAACCATCGTCATCAAATACCGATGCTCCGCGGCGGTGACCTCGCGGGAGGATTTCTGCCACGGCTGACCGGTGGGCACAAAGACTACGGTATCGAGGGCAAAGCGGTGCGCCGCCTCGCTGGCGGCGACCAGGTGGCCATTGTGGATTGGATCAAAGGTGCCGCCCATGATCCCAATGCGCTGGGAATTGGTCATGGCTGGAGAGTATAGCCGCTACCCTGCTGGGGAGTTAAGCCAGCCAGCCACGGTATCGGCCACGCGGGCATTGTCCTGTTCCACTGCCGCATCGCCTTCGCTATCGCGGAAATATGAGGCGTGGTGGGCGGCCTTGGTGGCCAGGGCGTCTTTGGCATTGCGCAGGTTGAGGTCGCAGACGAAGTCGCCGGCAAGGCAGTAATCGATCCGGCGATCGGCCTGCAGTGCGGCGCTGTGAGGAATGAGATATCGCGGAATCGGCCCGGCCATGCCGTCGGGACGCCGCAAGGGATTGCCCAGGTAGATCGCCCCGGCAAGCTTGTCCTGGGACGCGAGGTAGCGCTCCGCGCTGGTGGCGATAATGGCTCCTTGCGAATACCCAGCGGTGATATAGCGCGGGCTGCAACCCGTTTCCTCTTCGTACTTCTCCACCACGCGCGGCGCGTTGTTCATGCCACTGCGCAGGCTCTGCACAAAGCCGACGGTGACCTGATAGACCAGCTCGTGCAAGGGGTGTTCCAGCAGCACCCCGCCCAAGCGGCGCATCAGCTGCAGCGGGCCCAGGTTTTCGCCCTCTTGGGCCAACGGTGGAAGGTTCATAGAGGCCGGATATGCATCCGCATCCAACGCCAGCACGTAGGCATTATCCATGGTTCCGGGGTGGCGTTGTTCTACCAGGTGGAAGAGCGCTGCGAGGTTGGGACCTTCATAGCCATTGGATTCCGCGCCCTGGTCCGAATAGCGCTGCGGGCCGAAGTACTCCCCGTGTTCCTCATTTTGGTCCGAGCCGCGCGCGGCAAGGAATACATAGTCGGGGCAGGTCTCGGCCGGCGGATGAGTCTCCCCCGCTGCCGCGACAGGTGTGAGCACAGACATGCCAAGCGCCGCCGTGGCGGAGATAGCTACAAAGCCAGCGGCGGCGCGAGAGAGAGGAAAAAGACGCACGTTCTTATGGGCGTACGTGACCGGTGCCCTGCAGAACCCACTTGGAAGAGGTCAGCTCAGGCAGGGCCATTGGGCCACGGGCGTGCAGCTTCTGGGTGGAAATACCGATTTCTGCACCCATGCCGTAGACCTCACCATCGGTAAAGGCAGTGGAGGCGTTCAGCATGACGGCCGCAGCATCGACCTCGTTGCCGAACTTAACCAAGACGTCCGCATCCTGGGCCGCGATACCCTCGGTGTGGCCGGTGGTAAATTCCGCGATGTGCGCGATGGCAGCGTCAACGCCGTCAACCACCTTGGCACAGATGTCCATGGACAGCGACTCTTCGCGCCAGTCCTCCTCGGTAGCCTGGACGACGTCCGTGGCACCGAAGCCCTCGAGCTCGTCTACGTCACCGTGGACGGTGACGTCTGCGTCCTGGAGGGCGCGGACGATGCGCAGCTTGGTGGCATCATCAAGCGCGGCATCGATAAGCACGCACTCCGTAGAGTTGCAGACCGAGGTGCGGCGGGTCTTGCCGTTGATGACCATGTCGATGGCCTTGTCCATATCGGCCGAGGCATCGATGTAGAAGTGGCAGTTGCCGGTACCGGTCTCAATGGCCGGAACGGTAGCGCCGGTAACCACGGCCTCGATAAGCTTGGCACCGCCGCGGGGGATAACCAGATCCACCAGGCCACGCGCGGTAATCAGGTCCTGGACGGAATCGTGGGTCTCGCACGGCAGGAGCTGGACTACCTCGCGCGGCAGATCGAACTCTGCGAGGGTGTCCTGCAGGAGCTCTACTAGCTTGGTATTGGAGTTGCGCGCGGACTTAGAACCGCGCAGCAGCGGCACATTGCCGGACTTCAGCGCCAGGCCAAAGGCATCGACGGTGACATTAGGGCGTGCCTCGTACACCATGCCCATCACGCCGAGCGGGACGCGCACCTGCTTCATCTGGATGCCGTTATCCATGGTGCGGCCCTGCAGGATCTCGCCTACTGGATCTTGCAGGCCAGCGACCTGACGGAGGCCATCGGCAATGCCTTCGACGCGGGCAGCGTCCAAGGTCAGGCGGTCAATCAGGGAATCGGACATGCCGCGCTCGCGGCCTGCCTCAATATCCTGCTGGTTGGCAGCAAGGATGTCATCGGTGTGGGCAATAAGATTTTCGGCTGCGCGCTGCAAGATTTCATTCTTGCGCGGCGTGGACAGCTGCGCCACGACGGGCGCAACGTCCTTAGCAGCACGGGCTTTGGACAGAACTTCTTCGCGTTCAGTGTTGCTCATGTCATACCAGAGTAACGTACCTGCCCAAGTTTTTCAGCCACCCGCCTTTTACCTCACACTTTTCCTAAATTGGGCGGGCTGCGCAGTGAAAACTCCCCCTCTCCCCGTGCCCGAAAGTGCAGTAAAGATCACAAATTTAAATCCTATAGTTCAATACCTTGAAAAATCTACTTGGGTATGTTTATTCTTTGCTTGATAGGTTTCACTGCAAAAAGGAGCATTCATGAAAAAGAACGTGGCCAAGCTGGGCCTGATGCTGACCCTGAGCGGGGTTGCCCTCGCCGCCTGCAGCACGAACGACGGCGGCAATGGTTCCGACGCGGACTCCGGTTCGGGCGACGATCAGACCATCAAAGCGGTTGCCACCACCACGCAGATCTGCGATTACCTCACCCAGATTGCCCAGGGCGGCATGACGCTGCACAAGGTGGATTCCAGCGGCAAGGAGACCACCGAGGGCGATGGTGATACCACCCTCGATCTCACCTGCCTGTTGGCACCGAATGCCAGCGCGCACGAGCACGAGATGACCCCGCAGCAGATGAGTGCCATGGCAGATGCGGACTTCCTCTTTAAAAACGGCGTCGACCTCGAGCACTTCCTCGATAACGCCGTGGAGTCCTCCGGCTTCGATGGCGAGACCATCGTCACCGCAGGCGATGACGATTCCAACCACAAGGTAGACCTTCGCCCGTGGCCCTTCCCCGGCGAGGACGGTGAGGAACCAGAATTCACCCACGATCCGCACGTATGGACCTCCCCTAAGAACGCCAAGATCCAGGTAGAAAACATCGTCGATGCCTTGGCCGATAAGGAACCTTCCGTTAAGGAGGTCGGTGAAAAATACACCAAGCAGCTCGATGAGCTGGATAAGTGGGTAACCGAGTCTTTGGAGACCGTCCCTGAGCAGGACCGCATGCTCTTTACCTCGCACGATGCCTTCGGCTACTTCTCTAACGACTACGACGTGAAGTTCATCGGCTCCGCGCTCACGGACTTTAATAACCAGCAAGACGCCACCTCTTCACACATCGAGGACGCCGCCAAGGAGGTCCGCGATTCCGGCGCCAAGGCCATCTTCGCGGAAAACTCCAATAACTCTAAGTCCATCGAAGCCATCGCTCGCGCCGCTGGGGTCAAGGCTATTACGGATGAAGACGCGCTATACGGCGACTCTTTGGGCGTGCCGAATAGCGACGGCGCCACCTACATTGGCTCCATCATCCACAACGTCACCACCCTCGTAGATGCCTGGGACGGTGAAGCGGCCGATCTGCCAGAAAGCCTGGACGACGCACAATGAGTGCACCGCTTTTAGAGCTTTCCCACGCCTCCTGCGGCTATGGCACCACCACCATCGTGGAAGATGTCTCCTTGACCATCCACGAAGGTGAGGCCATCGCGCTGTTGGGGGCTAATGGCGCTGGTAAGTCCACGCTCCTTAAGGCCATCGCTGGCCTTGCCACGCTGCGCGGCGAGCACCAGCGAACGGCCACGCTGGGCTATGTTCCCCAACACCACACCTGCGATCCCACCTTCCCCGTCACCGCCGGCAGGGTCGTGGAAATGGGCCTGCTTACTAAGGCCTCGTGGTGGGAGCGCATGGGCAGCATGCGACGCCTGCGCCCGCAGATCACGCAAGCGTTAGAGCTTGTCGGCATGGCGGATAAGGCTAAAACGCGCTGGGACAAGCTTTCGGGCGGGCAGCGCCAACGCATATTTATCGCCCGCGCACTCGCCGCCCACCCGGATCTCGTGCTCATGGACGAGCCCTTCAATGGTCTGGACCAAGACAGCAGGCAGGTGCTTTTAGGGATCATCGGCAAGCTTAAGGAAAGCGGGGTTGCCCTGCTCATTTCCACCCACGATCCCATTTTGGCGCAGCGCGCCTGCGATGCCGGAATGCTCATCGTGGACGGTCACAGCGAGGTCCTCGATACCGAAGATGCAGTCGAGCGCTACCTGGAGGCCACGTCGGTATTGCAGGGGGAAATGTGACGCTTCTGCTTACCGCCCCCTATATGCAGCGCGCCGCCCTGTTTTTGCTGTGCGTAGCCCTGACCGGCGCGGTGGTCAGCGTGGTGGTCAACCTGCGTCGCATGGAATTTAGCGTCGAGGCGCTGGTCCACTCGGTATTCCCGGGCATCGTCATCGGCCTGGCCGTGGCGGGTTTTCCCGGCATCTTGCCCGGTGCCGCCGTCGCTGCGGGCGTCGCCGTGCTCATTTTGGCGCGCCTGAATTCCGGCAGCGATGGCCACGACCATGAATCCGGCACCGCCGTGGTACTGACCTTGATGTATGGCATCGGCGTGGTCATCAGCCTCGCCGTGGGGGATCGCTCCGGCCAGCTTGAGGCGCTTATGTTTGGCCGCCTGCTCGATCTCACTACCGACCGGATGGTGCCTTCCATCATCTTGTGCATGGTTGCCGCCCTGCTCATCGTGGCTACCTGGCGCTTACAAGTCGCCGTGGCCTTTGACCGGGAATCCGCGCGCGCCACCGGCATCCGCGTGGGGCTAATCGATGTCATCGCCAACGTTGCGGTGGGCCTTATCGTCGTCGCCGCGAGCTCCGCCATCGGCGTATTGCTCGTTTTGGGTTTCGTGGTGGTCCCGGGCCTGGTCGGGCGCGTCTTAGCCAGCACCCCGGTGCAGATGCTCCTGTGGGCGCTGCTGGGCGCGGTGCTAGCCGTATGCGTGGGCCTGTGGCTCATGCTTTCGGTGACCTCCCACCAGATTTCCCCGCAGGCCATCGTCGCGCTGTCGCTATCCCTGACCGTTCCGCTCGCACTTTTAGGCAGGCGCATATGGGTGTCTTAACATTGCCATTCTTCGAAGCCATTGCGGTGGGTTGCCTCTCTGGGCTGGTGGGCACACTCATGGTGCTGGGCAACCGCGTCTTTTTTGCTGAGAGCCTCTCCCACGGCACTTTTCCCGGCGCGGTCCTCGGCGTCGTCGTGGCCAATGCGCTGGGCGCCAACTTGAGTGATGGGCTCATGCTCGGCTCCGTGGCGGTCTGCATTCCGCTGGCGATTTTCATGCATTACCTGGGCAAGGTACATGGCGTCTCCTCCACCGCCGCGGCGGGCACCACGCTCACCCTGGGCTTTGCGCTGGGCATCTTGTTGCTGCGCTGGTTCCAGCCGCTACCGCTGCACGTCGATAGCTTCCTGGTGGGCTCGCTTACCACGGTCAACCGCCGCGATGTCGCCGTCGCAGCTGGCCTGGTCATTATCTGCCTGCTGGCGGTACTAGCCTGCCGGCGCCGCCTCTTCCAGGCGTATTTCGACCCCACCACGTCCCCGCATGGCGGGCTTTACGATGCCCTGACGCTCGGCCTTATCTGCTTGACGATGGCCGCCGTCATCCCCGCCGTCGGCACCATCTTGTCCATCGCCTTGCTCGTGGCCCCGGCCGCGGGACTGCGCCCGTGGGTATCGCGCCCGGAGGCGCTGCTTATCGGGGCGGGCATCATCGGCATCACCATCGCGGTTGCCGGACTGTTTATCGCCGCACACTTGAGCCTTTCGGCCGGCGGCACCATCGCGATTGTGGCGGGCGTGTTTTACCTCGCCAGCATGACGGCCTATAAGGCGATTTCCTAACGCGCGGCGCGGGATGGCGCAGCGCGACGCAGCAACATAGCGCTGCGTCGCAGGTTAATTGTTCGAAGCCAGGCGAACTGTGATCTCGCGGGCGGCCACCTCCGCCAGCGACATCTCGCCGCCTTCGGTCTGCACCGTCAATAAGCCGGCCACGCTATCGCTTACGCGCAACTCATTGCCCAGCTCCACCCCAAAGCGGTCGAGGTAGCGCAACAGGTCAGGATCCTCATCGCAAACGCGCTCCACGGTCACGGGCGCATCGAGCGGGGCGCTGGCGAGCGTGAGCGTGCCGAGATCCTCGATGCCACCGCCGACATCGGGAATGGGATCGCCGTGCGGGTCGCGGTCGGGGGATCCCAGCAGCGCATCGATGCGGCCAATAAAACGATCGGAGCAGGCGTGCTCGAGGCGGTCGGCGTCCTCGTGCACCTCGTCCCAGGAATAATCCAGGGTCTCTACCAAGAAGGTTTCTAATAGGCGGTGTCGGCGCACCATCTGCATCGCCAGCTCGCGTCCGGCCGGGCTCAATGAGACGCCCTGATAGCGCTCATGCTCCACCAGACCTTGGGCGGCGAGCTTTTTAATCGCCTCGGAGGCGGTGGGCACCTTTTGTTCCAGGCGGCCCGCCACATCCTTTAGCGCCACCGGGGCGCCGCCGGAATGCTCCGATAAGTCCCACAGAACCTTAAGGTAGTCCTGGCTACGGGTAGGGAGTTCTTCTAGGTGCATGCCCACCATCTTAATGATCGTGCTTGTGTCGTCCTGGGATAAGTGCTAAATTAATAGTAGTTCAATACGTTGAACTTTTATTTTACTTGCCACGGACAGTGGGCGGTACGTCCTTTCTTCGGTACACACACGACGCACTCAGCCTTCACTGTCCGTGGCTTTTGATTTTTCTAGTATCCCGCCTCCGGATCTACCTGGGTAGGCATGGGCTCGCCCTTCTCCCACGCGGCGGCGTTGGCGTTGAAAATATCGCCCATGTGGTACTGCGCCACGTGCTTTGTCGCCCCGATATGCGGGGTCATGGTGCAATTGGACAAGGAGAGCAGCGGGTGGTCATCGGGAAGCGGCTCTGGGTCCACGACCTCCAAGCCGGCGCCGGCAATCTCGCCCTCGCGCAGGGCATCCACCAAATCATCGGTAACCACGGTGCTGCCGCGCCCGACGTTGATAAACAGCGCGGACGGCTTCATGGCGCGGAACTTGGCGGCATCGATAAGCCCCTCCGTTTCCGCCGTTGCGGGGAGGATACAAAAAATAACATCAGCCTCGCCCCACACGTGCGCGGCATCAGCCATGGCCACCACCTCATCGGCGCCCTCCACCGGGCGGCCGGAGCGATTCACGGCGGTGATGTGGACCCCAAAGGGCTTGAGCAAGGCAATGAGCTGCTTGCCGATGCCCCCAGCGCCCAAAATCGCAACCTTCTTCGGCCCCTGCTGGTCATAGATCCACTCTTGCGCCTCATCCAGCTCCTTGGCCACCGACCACGTGCCGGCCTGCGCAAAGGCCTTGTGCTGGTGCGCCTGGGAAAGCAGCAGGCCTAGGGCGCATTCGGCCACAGGTTTGGCAAAGGCGTCGGCGGAATTGCACCACGGCAACCCCTCAGGGGTAATCAATCCGGCATCGATGAGTTGATTGACGCCGGTAAAACAATGCTGCACCCAGCCGATATTGTCCGGCATCTCTGGGATGCGGCGCGGGCTGGGTGTGGTATTGACATAGACCTCTGCGTCGTCGAGGTTTTCTACGCGCTCGTGGCCGGCAGCACTCAAGTCATCGACCGTCGGCTGCCAGGTTTCTGGTCCCATAAAATACTTCATGGGAACCAGCGTACGGTACGCGGCTAGATGCGCGAGGCGAAGTTAGACAGGTAATCCGCGTGCACGACCGAGCGGCGCTTATCTTCTGGAAGCTCGCTCATCTGCATGCCCTTGATGGCGTTCAATTCCTCGGAATCGAAGCGCACCTCGCCGCGGCCGATAACCTCGCCCTTCGGGCCCAAGATATCGATGATCTCGCCCTTGTTGAATTCACCGCGGACATCAGTAATACCCACGGCGAGCAAAGAGGTACCGCCCTTGGTCACGGCTTCCTTCGCACCCTCATCCAGGCGGACGGCTCCGCCGGTATCGGCGCAGTAGAGCGCCCAGAACTTCCAGGCCGAAAGCTGGCGTTCCTCGCGGGTGTGGAAGACGGTACCCACGGAGGCATCGGAAAGCGCGGGGCCAATATTATCGGTGGAGGTCAACAGCACTGGAATGCCGCCGCGGGTGGCCAGGCGGGCGGCGGAGACCTTCGTGGCCATGCCGCCGGTGCCGACCTTGCCGCCATCGCCGGCAACAACGCCCTTGAGGTCCTTACCGGTGCGCACCTCGTCGATGAACTTCGCATCCGGCTCGGCCGGGTTCTTGTCATAGAGGCCATCAACGTCAGAGAACAGGAAGAGCGCGTCTGCGCCCACCAAGTTGGCGACCAAGGCCGATAAGCGGTCGTTATCGCCAAAGTGCATCTCCGAGGTAGCAACGGCGTCGTTTTCGTTCACGATGGGAATGGTGCGCAGCTGGCGCAGACGGTCAATGGTGCGCTGCGCGTTGCGGGCGCGGTCGCGGTGCCCGGCATCAGACGCCGTAAGCAGCACCTGACCGATGGTGCGCTGGTAGCGCGCGAAGGACCGGCCCCACTCATAGGCGAGGTGAACCTGACCCACAGACGCCGAGGCCTGCTTCGTAGCCAGGTCGGTGGGGCGCTGGTGCAGGCCGAGCGGACCCATACCGGCGGCAACCGCACCGGAGGAAACGATGATGACATCGGAGCGTCCCATGCGTGCGTGGACAGCATCAACGATGTGGTCGATCTTTTCCTGCGCCACGCGGAAATTCTCATCCGTCAGCGACGAGGAACCAATCTTGACAACGACGCGCTTCGCCTCAGCGATAGAGTTGCGCAATTCGGATTCAAACCCGGAGGCTATCGGGTTTTCATCTAGGGCTTCGGGGAACGGAGTATCAGCGGTAGGGCCATCAAACGGCTCTACGGGGAGCGGAAGAATGGGCTCTTTCTGTTGATCAGCAGACATAACTCAATAGTGTACAAAGCTTATGCCGCCCGCCCCCTTCATTGGGGCACATTTCCCCCATGTGCGCAGTATAATGCGTCTGAACTGGGGGCAATCATCCGGTGGAATTGCCCCCACTTCCCTGCCTCAGGAGTTAACGACTAACCCTGCCACCGGTCACGGTTAGCGCCTTCGCGGGTGATCTCTTCCTCGTCCCCGTAGTCGAGTTCATCGACCAAGCCACGCCGGGCTTGGGAGGCACGCTTGCGCTCCGCCGCCGACACACGGTTGGTGCCCTTGAGGCGGGCATCCTCGCCGCGGCTAGCCATAGTGGGATCGCCGCCTGTCATCGGCTCCCACTCGAAGGTAATGCCGCCGATGGTCACGGGGCAGCCTTCCACCGCGCCCTGCTTGTGCAACTCGTCTTCCACTCCGGCCTTGGCCAGGCGGTCCGCCAAGTAGCCCACGGCCTCATCGTTTTCAAAGTCGGTCTGGCTAATCCAGCGCTCGATCTTTTCGCCTTCCACGATGAAACCGCCCTGCACTTCTGGATCCGGTCGCACGCTAAAGTCTGCGAAGCTGCCGGTGTTTTTCTTATGCGCCTGGGCCTTGGGGTGAATAACGGTATGGGAAGGATCCCGCTTCGGCTTAGGCTGTGCCTTGTGGTGCTCAGTGACCATTTCCATGAGCTTGAATTTCAGCGGGTCCAAGCCCTTACGCGCTGCCGCAGAAATGATGAACACCGGCCAGCCGAACTTTTCCTTGAGGTCATCCTTGACGAACTCCGCAAGCTCTTCTGCTTCCGGCACATCGGCCTTATTCAAAATGATGACGCGCGGGCGCTCGCGCAGGTCACCCAAACCGGTATCGCTTTCTAGCGCCTCCTGGTACTTAGCCAGCTCATTTTCCAGCGCTTCAATATCGGATTCCGGATCGCGGCCCGGCTCGATGGATGCGGTATCAACCACGTGGGCCAGCACGGCCGTGCGCTCGATGTGGCGCAAGAAGTCTAGACCCAAGCCTTTGCCATCGGCGGCGCCAGGGATAAGGCCGGGGACATCGGCAATGGTAAAGGAGCTATCGCCCATATCCACCACACCCAAGTTGGGCTGCAGGGTGGTAAACGGGTAGTCACCAATCTTCGGCTTGGCTGCAGAGAGCACAGAGATCAACGAGGACTTGCCTGCCGAAGGAAAGCCCACGAGCCCCACATCCGCCATGGACTTCAGCTCGAGCACCAAATCATGAGCTTGGCCCGGCTCGCCCTGCAGCGCAAAGCCCGGTGCCTTGCGGTTCTTAGACGCCAGCGCCGCGTTGCCCAGGCCACCGAAACCGCCCTCGGCCGCAACAAAACGCGTGCCCGGCACGGTGAGATCAGCCAGGGTCTCACCCTTTTCCGTACGCACAACCGTACCCGCGGGAACCTCCAGAATCAGGTCCTCACCGCGCGCGCCATTGCGCATATCGCCGGCGCCGTTGCCACCGCGCTCGGCCTTAATATGCGGGCGGTAGTGGAAGTCCATCAAGGTATGGATCTGCTCCGAGACTTCCAAGATGATGTCGCCACCGTGGCCACCATTGCCGCCATCTGGTCCACCCAATGGCTTGAATTTCTCGCGGTGGACAGACACACAGCCATGCCCACCGTCGCCAGCCTGCAAGTGCAAGACGACGCGGTCAATAAATCGTGCCATGATGTGCCACACCCTTCTTATTTAAATCTATTGTCTTAGCCAGTGTAATGCGTAGCCAAGCTCGGACTCCAACCCATGCCCTGCCAGCACAGCGGGAGGTAAAACGAGAAAATCCTCGAGCCGCCCTCACCCGTAGTGAAAGCTGCCCGAGGATTGACCGCTGCGGTCGTGCTTAAGCAGTAGCTTCTGCAGCAACCTCTTCAGCCGGGATGATGTTGACCATCCGGCGGCCGCGCTTGATGCCGAACTTCACGGAGCCAGCAGCAAGTGCGAACAAGGTGTCGTCGCCGCCGCGACCAACGTTCTCACCTGGGTGGAACTTGGTGCCGCGCTGACGCACGATGATCTCGCCGGCGTTAACCTGCTGACCACCGAAGCGCTTGACGCCGAGGCGCTTGGACTCGGAATCGCGACCGTTGCTGGAGCTGGAAGCACCCTTCTTGTGTGCCATGTCGTTTCCCTCCTTCGGGGATGATTTGCAGCCCGGTTAAGGCTTACTTGATACCGGTGATCTTCAAGGTGGTCTGAGGCTGGCGGTGACCCAAACGCCTCTTGTAACCAGTCTTGTTCTTGTACTTCAGGATATCAATCTTTGGACCTTTACCCTGTTCAACGATTTCCGCAGCGACGGAAACCTTCTCCAGGTCGGAAGCCTTGGACTTCACAGCGGCGCCATCGACGAGCAGAACCGGGGTGAGAGCCACGGCAGAGCCTGGCTCACCCTCGATCTTCTCGACCTTGACGAGGTCACCTTCAGCAACCTTGTACTGCTTGCCGCCGGTCTTGACGATCGCGTACATAGAGGGTTACCCCTTATCTAAACTCGCTCGGACACGGCATCCAGGCCGTCATCCGAATGGACACTTACATATTGCGTTCAGACCTCGCGCGAACATATCCGCAATCACCGGGCGGCAATTGTGGGCTGATCCAGCGCCGAGAGTTCTAAACAGCGACTGTCAAAGACTACCCCGCCGCGGGTACAAAATACAAACCACGCACTTCGCACCCGCGTGGCGATGCCCTAGGAAGTAGCCCGCCGTGTTACGCGGCGCCGCCGCCGACCCGCGTCCTTAGCACCAGTTTGCGGGGTCTCAGGCACGTTAGTGGGTGCCTTTTCCCCAGCACGTTGCTGCCGCGCGGCCGCTGCCGGCGCCCCAGTCTTTTTCACCGCGCGCTTCTTTCCGCGGCGAATAACCTTCGTTTCGGCCTGCGGAACACTAGCCTTCTGGGAACCCTTCTCCCCTTGAGCAGGTGTAGCCGTTGGGGAACCCGCATTGTGCGAGGTGGCCTTGTCCCTCGGGTTGGTACGCACTACCCGGCGCTTGCCGCGACGGCCTCCCTGTGCCGAGGAATTCTTCTTCCCGCCAGTGATATTCTCGTGGCGCTGTTCCGCCGTCCGCAACGTATCCTCGCGCTTATCACCTTGCTTTCCATCCTGCGCTTTTACCCGGTGCGAGGCCTGCACATTTGCCCGGCGGGAGTTCGGCTGGGTACGAACGCTGCGACGCCGACCGCGCCCGCGTGACGTGCTGCGGGGCTTTTGCTGCTCGGCGTCCTGCTGTGCCGCATCGTCATCGCGAGCTTCCTGCGAGGCACCCGTGGATTCCTCTTTTTGTGGCTGGGCGAAATCCTCTGGGCGCGGGCGATTATCGGAACGCGAATTCCCGCGCGTGCGCCGCTTCCGGCGCGGAGAAGCCTCAAACTCGGCTACTGCCTCCTCGTAGGTCTTCTCTGGGGCATCGGTAGCTACCGCCTTCTTGTCTTCAGCCTTCGCTACAGCGGCCTGCTGGCGCTGGTTCGGCCGCTCCTGCGCGCGACGGGACGCGGGCGAGGTCCGCGTTGCCCGGCGCGGCTTCTTGCCCCGCTGGGTGCGGTTTTTCTCCTTCGCCGGTGTTTCTTGGCCATCGGGCACATAGGAATTAAATTCCTGTACCTCATCGCTTTCGGCAGCGTTTTCCGCCGCGGCATAGGCGATGGCCTCGATTTCAGAGACCTCAGACTTCTTCTGCGCTCGGCGGCGCTTGTTCTGCTTGCCCTCGCCGCGGCCGCGCTCGTCACGGTATCCGCGCGCGTCTTCGCCGCGCTTCTGCGCTCCCTTCTGTGTGGACTCGGCGGGCTCATCATCTACGACGACGTTGGCCACCAGCTCCTCCAAGGACGGTGACTGCTCATCCTGGCTGCCATAGAGGGGAGCGTTTGTCTTCTGGTACTTCTGCGGCTGGTGAGCGGCCCTATGCCCCTTGTGGTGCTTCTGCCCCTTCTTCACTGCTCGTTCGTCTTCATCGTCGTGCTCGTGCATGGCCACGGCAGTAGGGTGCTGCTGGGGATCGTGGTCAGGCTTCTTGTGCGACTTAGAGGAACCGTGCGAATGGTGGCCGGAGTGGTTGTCTTCAGCTTCATCGACCGGGTACTCGTGGATGATGATGCCGCGGCCATGGCAGTGCTCACACTCGGTAGAAAAGGTCTCTACCAGGCCGGTGCCTAAACGCTTGCGCGTCATTTGCACCAAGCCCAGGGAAGTGACCTCGGATACTTGGTGGCGCGTGCGATCGCGGCCCAAGGCCTCCTTCAGGCGGCGCAAAACCAGGTCCTGGTTTTCCGGCAGGACCATGTCAATAAAGTCCACCACGATCATGCCGCCCAGATCGCGCAGGCGCATCTGGCGCACGATTTCTTCGGCCGCCTCCAGGTTATTGCGGGTCACGGTCTCTTCCAGGTTGCCGCCGGAGCCGGTGAACTTGCCGGTGTTGACGTCGATGACGGTCATGGCCTCAGTGCGGTCGATGACCAAGGTGCCGCCGGATGGCAGCCACACCTTGCGCGAGAGTGCCTTATGTAGCTGCTCATCAATGCGGTAGGCGGCAAAGGCGTCCTGGCCACCGTGGTCCTTCGGCTTATAGCGCACCACGCGGTCTGCAAGATCCGGGGCCATGGATTCCACGTAGGCATTGACCGTATTAAAGGACCGCTTCCCATCCACGATCAGGCGGTGGAAGTCTTCATTGAAGAGATCGCGGACAACCTTGATGAGCATATTCGGCTCTTCATACAGCGTGACCGGCTTAGCACCCTTGGAGGATTTTTCCTTCTTGGCCTGGGCGGAAATATCTTCCCACCGGTTATGCAGGCGCTGCACATCGGTTGCGATGGCCTCTTCGGGGACGTTTTCGGCAGCGGTGCGGATGATGGCGCCGCCATCGCCTGGCACCACGCGGCCCAGGATGTCCTTTAAGCGCTTGCGCTCCGGTGCCGGCAGCTTGCGCGAAATTCCGGCGCTGCGCCCACCTGGAACGTAGACGAGGTAGCGGCCGGCCAAGGAGATCCGGGTGGTCAGGCGCGCGCCCTTGTGGCCAATCGGGTCCTTTGCCACCTGCACCAAGATTTGGTCGCCGGATTTCAGGGTATTTTCTACCTTCCGGGAGCGCCCATGCAATTTGGTCTTGCGCCAATCAATCTCGCCGGCGTAGAGCACGCCATTGCGGCCCTGGCCGATGTCCACGAACGCCGCCTCCATGGACGGCAAGACGTTTTGCACGCGGCCCAAGTAGATATTGCCGATGAGGGAAGCCTGGGCCTCAGTGGTAACGAAGTGCTCGACCAAGAGGTCATCTTCAAGCACGCCCACCTGCGTGACGATGCCCGCGCCGTCCTCGCGCTGCTTATCGCGGACCACCATGGTGCGCTCCACGGCCTCGCGCCGCGCCAAAAATTCCGCCTGGGACACGATATGCTGGCGCTCGCGACCCTTTTCGCGCAATTCTGCGCGACGGCGCTTCTGCGCCTCGATGCGGGTGGAGCCACGGATGGCCTTGGGCTCATCGATAAGCTCCGGCTCCTTATCCGCCGCATCATTCTTGGAATTCTCGTTCCCGCCGCGCCCACGGGAGGTACCGCGGCGGCCGCGGCGTCGCTTGTCGGAGCCCCCGCGCGCTGCCTTATTGCCGGCCTCAGCCTCGTCGGCCTCGGAGTCTTCGGCAGGGTCCGCCGCATCTGCGGCTTCAGCGATCGCCGCCATGTCCGCGGCCGCGTCCTCACCGAGATCGGCGGTTTCCTGCTGCTGCGGTGGCATAAATAGCGGTGCGAAGTCATACGCGGCGGAATCGTCGTCCGTCTCCGCGCGCGGGACTATGCGCGGCGCATAGTAATCATCGTCGAAGTCCTCGCCGGCCTCTGCTAGAGCCTCATGCAGCTTGGCTGGATCCACGGTCCCCGTCGCGTCACCCTCACCGGCATCCGCAGCGCCAGCATCGGCATCTTCAGCGTCTGTAACGTCTTCAGCGCGCGCGGGTGCTTTCGCCGGCTCAGGATCCGGCAGACGGTCCGGTGCCTGCTTTATATCCGGCAATGCGCTTTTTACCAGCGAAGCATCGACTTTTTCCTCAATCTGGGAGATTTCATTGTCCACGTTCTTGCGCACGCGGTAGCGCAGGTTCTTTTCCTCTTCCGCATCGGCTGCGGTGTTGTCAGCCGGGGCAGCGTCTGCTTCCGCGACATCGGCCTGTGCCGGTTCCTTCTTTGCCGCGGGCGCGGACTTCTTCGTGGCCTTACGGGTGCGCTGAGCGCGCTTGGTGGTCTTGGCCTTATTCGCGGGCTTTGCGTCCTCTGGGTTCTCGTCTGTGGCTTCCTGCTGCCCCGCCTCTGCAGCCCCTGCGTGGAGCGCCAAAGCGGCAAAGAGGTCGCCTGCTTCCGCGCGGGTAATGGAGCTCTGCGCGGTCTTATTCAGGCCCATGTCCTTCAGCTGGGCTACCAGCTGGCGTGATGATAGGCCGAGCTTTTTGGCCATCGCATACACGCGAGTTTTATCTTTCAGCTCGCTCGGGTCTATCCGCTGGGCCAAAGCCGCAGCTGCCTGTAGGTTTTCAGTTGTTTCTTGAGAGTTCTGTGCCACCATTAGTTGGGCTTACTCCTGTACTTCGATTGTATGGTGCGCCAGCTACTCGGGCGCAGGCACAGCCTCTAGAGGAACTGTGCCGCTGCCGCACGAATAGCCACGATTAACGCACTGCGTTAAAGCTTGTGAGGTTATGAAATTATGCGCGCGTGCTGCGCGTGAGTTCCATTGTGTCACAGAATCCTGGCGGGGCGAGCAGGCTGTGGGCGATGCTACGTTTGAAATTATGGCAGAACTGGCACCACGTCCCGCCCGGACATTATCGCAGTACCGGCAGCGCAATGAGATTACGCCGAAAGACGCGTGCTTATTCGGCGTCCCGGCCGGCTTTGCCCTCGGTTTTGCCCAAACGGAGACCGGCTACATGCTGATAGGCGCCGCCGTTTTTGCGGTCTTTGCGGTCATCGGATTAGTGCCCCTCATCCGCCACTATCCCCGCTCAATTGGGGCTAGCCAGGATGTCTACCTCGAAGGCGATTACCCCACCATTGCTTATTGGGCGCCAGTAATTCCACTTGCTCTACCGCTGGCCATGGCCCCGCTATCCGCGGCTGGCTGGTTGCCGGACTTTTCCCTGGCCCCACCCGTGGAAGGTATCTTAACCGGCGCGGTGTCGGCGTTCGCATTTCCGCTGGGCTCGTGGGCCATGTTTTCCCAGTCCTTTCGCATTGGCCGCCGCCGCATGCAGCGCATCGTGGCTGAAGATCCACTAGAAGGGGTCACAGATAGTGCCATGCAGCTTGCCGATGCCCACCTCGACATCCTCACCGCCCTCGTCGCCGCCGGGGCCGTCCAGGGCAATACAACCACCACCAAGGCCTTGTCCCGACTGATGCAGGTGGAGCTAGATACCCTGTCCGATGCGCTCCAGGAACTAAAAAAGCATGGGCTCGTGAAGGTAGAAGATATTGGACTGCGCTCGAAAGTAGAAAGCTGGCGCATCACCCTCTCCCCTACTGGCGTGCGGTGCTTATATCAACTTGGCAGGCGCTAATTCGGCAGAGTCCGGTCTCCAGGAAATAACTTGGGACCAATCCAGAGCATTACGTATACCAGGCCAACCAAAACCGGAATTTCGACAAGGGGTCCGATAGTACCGGCCAATGCTTGAGCAGAGGTAGCTCCAAAGGTACCGATGGACACCGCGATGGCTAACTCAAAATTGTTTCCCGCTGCGGTAAAGGCCACCGAGGCAGATTGTGCATAGTTCATTCCGACAGCCTTAGCTACGCCCAAAGCCAAACAGAACATCCCGACAAAGTACAGCATCAGAGGCACCGCTACCCTAACTACCGCTATGGGCTGCTCCACGAGCTGTTCTCCCTGCAGGGAGAACAGTAAGACAATTGTGTACAGCAAACCGATCATTGCCAAAGGAGACACGGCGGGAAGGTAACGGTTTTCAAACCACTCACGCCCTTTAGTTTTCTCTGCCCATAATCGGGAGATGACCCCGAGCAAAAGCGGAATACCTAGGAACACGAGCACCGAAGTAACAATGGACCAGAAAGAAAATTCGACAGATGTGGTATCAAGGCCCAGCCACCCCGGCAGTATCTGCAAATAAAACCAACCCAGGACTCCGAACATCGCAACCTGGAAAACGGAGTTGATTGCTACTAGTACTGCCGTGGCTTCCCGGTCACCGCAGGATAGGTCTGACCATACCAAGACCATAGCGATGCAGCGGGCAAGGCCGACAATAATAAGACCCGTGCGCAATTCTGGTTGATCCGCCAAAAATATCCAGGCCAGTACGAACATGAATGCTGGCCCTACGAGCCAATTCAAAACGATCGACACGGTCATCAGCCGTCTATCAGTGGCAATCTCCCGAGTCTTTTCATAGCGCACTTTAGCAAGCGGTGGATACATCATCACCAGCAGCCCTAAAGCGATTGGGAGGGAAATACCTCCAATTTCCAGAGCTGAGAGCGCATTCCCTATTCCTGGAAGAAAATGACCTATAAGCAGGCCAAGAACCATAGCTATGATGATCCACACGGGAAGAAAGCGATCGAGAAAAGCCAAACGCGGCTGCTGTGAGGTAGCCATACCAGTCTCCTTTATTGACCCAATTCGCACGGTACCGTGCAGCACTGTAACCATTTATATCGATACCTGTCAATATGAATGGGTGGGAAAACGCCCATATACTGAATACATGGTTTCTTCGCACGGCATGACCAAAAATCCCTACATCAACGAATGCTGTTCGCTTAGCAACGGCCCCCTAGATCAAGACAATGCCGTGCACTTTGCCCAGCAGTTCAAGGTACTTGCAGATCCCGCGCGCCTTCGCCTTTTGTCCATTTTGTGCGATGAAGGCTGCGGCCCGATGAGCGTCTCAGAACTGACCGCATTATCCGGTCTGAGTCAGCCGACGGTGTCTCACCATCTTGCAAAATTGCGGGATGCTGACCTCTTAGCCAAACGACAGACTGGCCGCACCGTCACCCATGAAGTGCAAAAACAAGCTTTCACTGCACTGCGCGAACTACTCTCTTTCGACTAAACAGCCACTAACAATGAAATCTTGGCCTTATATGTTTGCAACACTGTGAGTCAATCAAAGTATTTCGCCCCGCAATAAACCCCCTCTTAAAGGAAAAGGCCCGAGCTTAACGCTCGGGTCTCCTTGAAATCTAGGTAGATTCAGTGCTTAGAGGTTGGGGAACCAAATTCCGATCTCGCGCTCTGCGGACTCTGGGGAGTCGGAGCCGTGCACGATGTTCTCGCCCACGCTGAGTGCGAAGTCACCGCGGATGGAACCCGGTGCGGCCTTGGAGACTGGGTCGGTGCCGCCGGCCAGCTGGCGCCATGCCTCGATGGCGCGCTCGCCTTCAACAATGCCGGCAATCAGCGGTGCGGAGGTGATGAAGTCCACCAGCTCGCCGAAGAATGGCTTGTCCTTGTGCTCTTCGTAGTGCTTTTCTGCGGTCTCGCGGTCAGCCACGCGCAGGTCCAGCTCGGCCAGCTTGAGGCCCTTGCGCTCGATGCGGGCGATGATCTCGCCCACGTGGCCGTTCTTTACGCCGTCCGGCTTAATGAGGATCAATGTACGTTCAGTCATGCCCCATACTGTACCGAATACCCACAACCCGTCCACGACCGAGGGCTACAAGCGGGGGCAGCGCAGTGGGCAGCATTAAGTAAGTACTAAGTAAGCTGCTGGACTATCTCCGTCGCGCGCTCGTGGGAGGTACCCCGAAACCACAGGCGCACTTGGTTAACCGCCGTGCCAAACTGGCCGTTGCCTAGCAAACGCTTAATCTCTGCACGCTGCTCTTTATCCAAATCATCAATGGTGGCTTCTTCTGCCCGCTGAAAATTAGCGCGCAGGGCCAGGGCCAAAAATACGGCGGCAATGATGAGCGCTACTAGCGGCAGCCACGGCGCGCCCGTGGCCGCGCGGGCAACGACCGCGGCAATGCAGGCAAGGGCTGCGAGGACGAGATAGATGGTGCGCATGGCCCCTACTTCTGGTTGAGGTGCTGGGTAGTTAAGTAACCGCGCTTCATGCGGGCGATTAAGTTACTGCGCAAATAGGCCGCAAGGAGCCACTCCATGCCAAAGATGATGAAGATCGCGGCGATGGACCAGTGCGCCATAAAACCCAAGATAAGGCCCAATAGCTGCGCCCAGACGATGACGGTCAGCGCCCACTTCTTATTCATAAACGCGATCATGCCCACGTGGAAAATCAGGGCGCCAATCACCAGGCCGTAGTTAAACGGCGTCCACAGCGTGCCGTCATACAGCTTGTATAACAGCGGCAGGGCCAAGACGAGGGTGATCGACTCCATGATGAGCGAGCTGGCGATGACCATGCCGTTAAAGCTCTTGAGCGGATCCTTGACGGGGTCCTGTCCCAAGCCCAATGGGCCGATTTCATTCTCCGCGATGTCGTCGCTACGCCGCGGCGGACGATCCGGGCGGGACCTAGGATTGGGGCTGGTCATGCGGGCTCCTTTCCAAACATCGCGCGGGCTTCGCCGGCGGTAACCACCGAACCGGTAATCACGATACCGGAGCCGGATTGCACCTCGGATTCCTCGGCTAGCTCCACGGCTTGCGCGTAGGCGCCGGGCAGATCATCGGCCACATAGACGCGTTCTTCGCCATAAATATCGCGGGCCGTTTCCGCTAGCTCATAGGCATCGATCGCGCGCGGCGAGGAGTTTTGGGTGATGACCACCTCGCTCAAGTACGGCTCCAGCGCGGCAAGGATGCCCTGGGCGTCTTTATCGCCAAAGATGGAGACCACGCCGATAAGCCGGGCGAAATCGAAGTCGCGGTCGAGCGCTGCGCCGAGCGCCTTGGCGCCGTGGGGATTGTGGGCGGCATCGATAAACGTCGTAGGCGAAGTACGCACGCGCTCGAGGCGGCCGGGCGAAATCGTCTTGGCAAAACCAGTGCGCACCGAGGCAATATCCAGAGGATGTCCGGAGGAAGCACCGAAGAAGGCCTCCACCGCTGCAAGGGCAACGGCCGCGTTCTTAGCCTGGTGCTCGCCGTGCAGCGGCAAGAAAATATCCTCGTACATGCCACCGAGGCCCTGGATATTGACCTGCTGGCCACCGACCGCGATGCGGGATTCTAGGGCCGCGAACTCTGCGCCGGAGCGGGCCACGCCCGCATCCATATCCACCGAGCGCTGCAGGATGACCTGCATGGCCTCAGGGTCTTGCTCAGCAATGATGGCGATGTTTTCATTCGGGGTCAGCGGGTCTTCGGCATCGGCGCGGCGCTTGATGATGCCCGCCTTCTCCCCCGCGATCTCCCGAATATCGCTGCCCAGGTAATCCGTGTGGTCAAGGCCCACCGGGGTGATTACGGAGACGTCCGCATTGATCACGTTCGTGGCATCCCACAGCCCGCCGAGGCCGACCTCGACGACGGCGACATCAACGGGGGCATCGGCAAACGCTGCATAGGACAGGCCCACCAAGACCTCGAACTTGGACATGGGGACCTCGGAGCGCGCATCCACCATCTCCACGTACGGCTTGATTTCGTGCCACAGGCGCACGTAGTCGCGCGGGTGGATGGGCCGGCCATCGATGCCGATGCGCTCGGTAACCCGCTGCAGGTGCGGGCTGGTGACCAGGCCCACGCGGCGGTGGAAGGAACGCAGCAGCGAATCGACCATACGCGCGGTAGAAGACTTGCCGTTGGTGCCCGCGATGTGGATGACATCAAAGGACTGCTCGGGATGTCCCAGCAAATCCATGAGCATCTCGATGCGCTCCAGGGTGGGCTCAATCTTGGTCTCCGGCCAGCGCTGGTTGAGCTCGTCTTCCACCTCACCGAGCGCCTGCAGCTCCTCCGGGGATACCTCTTGAGGCGCGGCGTCGTTATATTCTTCGTTTTCGCCCATGCCCAGGTTGAGGGTCAGGCCCGATTCCGTGATCTCCACCGGGGTGCCATCGGTGCCTTCCTTGAGGGCATCGACGATCTCAAAATCGTCCTCTCCCCCGGTGGCCTCGCCATTGCCGTTGGCGTCGTGATTGAAGCGCTGATCTGTCACTACTTAAGGCCCTCCAAACGGCTGGTAATGCGCTCGACTTCCTCGCGCGCGATGTCTTGGCGCGCCCGAATCTTAGTGACCACCTCTTCCGGCGCCTTGGCCAGGAAGTTTTCATTGCCCAGCTTCTTGCCGGTCTGTTCCAGTTCCTTATTGGCCTTGGCCAGATCCTTTTCCAGGCGCTTGCGCTCTGCTTCGACGTCGACCGCGCCGTGGGTATCCAGCGTTACCTCCACGGTGGCCTGGGACAGGCGCACCTCAATGGAGGCCGAGGGGTTAAAGTCCTCGCCCGGCGCGGTGGTATTGGCCAGGTTGCGGACCAATTCCTCCTGGCCCTGCAGGTCAGCCGCGGCGAAGTCGAGGCGGCCGGGCACCTTTTGCGAAGGCTTAACGCCCTGATCGGAGCGGAAGCGGCGCAGCTCGGTAATGAGCTTATCGGCATCGTCGATGCGGCGGGCGGCCACCGCATCCTTCGTGGCGCCACCGTTGGTATCGGCCACCGTGGGCCATGGGGCGATGACGATGGATTCCCCGCCGGTCAACGCCTTCCACAGCACCTCGGTCACATACGGCATGGTGGGGTGCAATAGGCGCAGCACGACGTCGATGACGCGGCCCAGGACGATCTGGGTATTGCGGCCTTCTACCGTTTCGCCATCGCGTGGGATCTGCGTCTTGGCAATCTCCAGGTACCAGTCACAGAGCTCATCCCAGGTGAAGTGGTAAAGCAGCTCGTTGGCCTTGGCAAATTGATAATCGTCCAAGTAGGCATCGACCTGGGTGCGCACCTCTTCGGCGCGGTCGAGGATCCAGCGGTCGGCATCGGAAAGCTCCGTGCGTTTTGGCAGTGGTGCCACGCCGGCGCCGTTCATCAGCGCAAACTTGGTGGCATTAAAGAGCTTGGTGGCAAAGTTGCGCGATGCCGCGGCGGCATCAGAGCCCAGCGGCAAATCCACGCCCGGGTTGGCGCCGCGGGCAAGGGTAAAGCGCAGCGCATCGGCGCCGTAATCGCGCACCCAGTCCATGGGGTCAATGCCATTGCCCAGGGACTTGGACATCTTGCGGCCCTGCTCATCGCGCACGAGGCCGTGCAGGTAGAGGTCCTTGAAAGGAATCTGCGGGCGGCCATCGGTGCCCTTACCCAAAAGCTCTGGGGTTTTGGTGCCGGCGAAGGTGCCGAACATCATCATGCGTGCGACCCAGAAGAACAAGATGTCATAGGCCGTTACCAGCACGTTAGTGGGATAGAACTTCTCCAGGTCCGGGGTTTTATCGGGCCAGCCCAAGGTGGAGAATGGCCACAGCGCCGAAGAGAACCAGGTATCGAGGACATCCGGATCCTGCTCGTAGCCTGCCGGCGGCTCCTCATCGGGGCCGACGCACACGATGTCACGCTCGATCTCACCGGACTCGTTCGTGCGCTCCGGGCCGTACCAAATGGGGATGCGGTGGCCCCACCACAGCTGGCGGGAGATGCACCAATCGTGCATGTCATCGACCCATTCGAAGTAGCGCGGCTCCAGCGACTGCGGGTGCAAGACGGTATCGCCCTCACGCACGGCATCGCCAGAGGCCTTCGCCATCTGCGCTACATCGACGAACCACTGCAGCGATAGCCGCGGCTCGATGGGCTCGCCGGAACGCTCCGAGTGGCCCACGGAGTGGACATAGGGGCGGATTTCTTTGACGATGCGCCCCTGCTCCCGCAGCGCCTCTCGAATTTCCACGCGCGCCTCTTCGCGCGTCAGGCCATCAAAACGGGTGCCGGTATGCGCGATGTGGCCGGTGGTATCCATCACCGTCGGCATATCCAAGTTATGGCGGGTGCCCATGGCGTAGTCATTGGGATCGTGGGCTGGGGTGATCTTTACCGCACCGGTACCAAATTCCATGTCCACGTAATCATCGGCGATGATCTTCAGCTTCAAGTCATCGCGGAAGGGGTGATCCAATTCCTGGCCCACGAGGTGGGCGTAGCGCTCATCGTCGGGGTGGACGGCAATGGCGACATCGCCAAGCATGGTTTCCACACGCGTGGTGGCAACAATGAGGTGCGGCTCATCGTCATTGAGCGAGCCATAACGGATGGAGACCAGCTCGCCCTCGACGTCCTTGTAGACGACCTCGATATCAGAAACGGCGGTCTCTAGCACCGGTGACCAGTTGACCAGGCGGTTGGCCCGGTAAATCATGCCCTCATCGTAGAGGTTCTTAAAGATGGTCTGTACCGCACGCGACAGGCCCTCATCCAGGGTAAAGCGCTCGCGGGTCCAGTCCACGGAGTCACCGATGGCGCGCATCTGGTTCTGGATGGTGCCACCGAATTCTTCCTTCCATTCCCAGACCTTGTTGATGAATTCCTCGCGCTCATAGTCCCAGCGCTTCTTTCCCTCCTGCTCACGCAGACGGGCCTCCACCTTGGTCTGGGTGGCGATGCCTGCGTGGTCAGCGCCCGGCAGCCACAGGGTGGCATAGCCCTGCATGCGCTTGCGGCGAATGATGGAGTCGATCAGAGTGTGGTCCAAGGCGTGGCCCATGTGCAGCTGGCCGGTGACGTTCGGCGGCGGCAGCACGATGGAATAGGGCTCCGCCTCCGAGGATGCATCCGGGGTGAAGTAACCGGCGCTTACCCAGCCTTCGTAGAGGTCTTTTTCTACTGCCTGCGGCTCCCAGGACTTGGGAAGCTGGTCCGCGCGGTTGGTGCCAACGAGTTGCTCTTTATTCTGATCAGTCACCTGGCCAACTCTACCCTGTGCGTCAACTGGCACCACCGGCCTGTCTAGAGTAAGGGCATGTCTCACAACCCTGGCCACCGCGCCCGCCTCCACACCCGTTACTTCACCCAAGCCAAAGACAACTCTCAGGCCTTCGCGTGCCTGACGAGCTACGACTGCTTGACCGCCGAAATCTTCGATGAAGCCGGGGTCGATCTCCTGCTCGTCGGCGATTCCCTGGCCAACGTGGTGCTGGGCCGCGAAACCACGCTCTCGCTCACCCTCGATGAGATGATCCCGCTGGCCCGCGCGGTGGTTGCTTCGACCTCCCGCGCCTTCGTGGTGGTGGACCTTCCCTTCGGCTCCTATGAGGACGGCCCCTCCCAGGCGCTGGAGACCGCGGTGCGCGTCATGAAGGAAACCGGCGCGCAGGCCGTGAAGCTGGAGGGCGGTGCGGAGCGCGCTCCCATTGTTGCCGCGCTTGTCGCCGCCGGCATCCCGGTCTGCGCCCACATTGGCTTTACACCCCAGCAGGTCCACGCCTTGGGCGGCTTCGTGGTCCAAGGCCGGGGTGCCGGTGCGGAGAAGCTTCACGACGACGCCCGCGCCCTCGCCGAGGCCGGCGCCTTCGCCGTGGTGCTGGAGATGGTCCCGGCAGCCCTTGCTGAGCAGGTGACCAAGGAGCTGCCCATCCCCACCATCGGCATCGGCGCCGGCGCGCAGACCGACGGTCAGATTCTGGTGTGGACCGATGCCTTCGGCCTGGGAGGTCCCAAGGCGCCGCGTTTTGTGCGCCGCTACGC
Source organism: Corynebacterium sp. KPL2830 (assembly GCF_040225635.1). NCBI lineage: Bacteria > Bacillati > Actinomycetota > Actinomycetes > Mycobacteriales > Corynebacteriaceae > Corynebacterium > Corynebacterium sp. KPL2830. The sequence goes on from NZ_JBEHFR010000011.1 coordinate 27,334, forward strand.
GAATCTGCGCGGCGCGCTGCTGGAAGGAGCGAAGGACTATGTCGCAGATGTGGGTGAACGTTCCTTCCCCAACGCCGAGGAGTCTTTCGAGGACTAAGGTCTTAAGCCATGCAGATCCTCACAACTAAATCCGAACTCCGTGCCTTCCGCGCGGCAGCGTCCGGTTCCGTGGGTTTGGTGCCCACGATGGGCGCGCTTCACGACGGCCACGCTTCCCTCATTCGCCGCGCCCGCGAAGACAACGACACCGTGGTGTGCTCGGTCTTTGTCAATCCCCTCCAGTTCACGGACCTGGGCGACTGCGAAGACTACCGCGCCTACCCGCGCACCCTCGACGCGGATGCCGCACTGCTGGACTCGTTGGGAGTCGATGCGGTCTTCGCCCCCAGCGTGGAGGAAATGTACCCGGGTGGCACCCCGCGGGTGTGGGTGCGCACGGGTGAGATGGGCTCGGTCTTGGAAGGTGCCTCGCGCCCCGGCCACTTTGACGGCGTGGCCACCGTGGTGAGCAAGCTGTTTCACCTTGTCACACCAGACCGCGCTTATTTTGGGCAAAAGGATGCGCAGCAAGTAGCGATCATCCGCCGCCTGGTGGCGGACCTCGACCTGCCGCTGGACATCATCAGCGTGCCCATCGTGCGCGCAACGGACGGCGTGGCCGAGTCCAGCCGCAATGCGCGCCTCAGTGCCGCCGAGCGTGAGCAGGCGGTCGCCTTATCCCAGGCACTCTTCGCGCTGCAGGATGGCGCCTCACGTGAAGAAGCTGAGGCCCAGCTCGCTTCCTCCCCCGGCGTGACGGTGGATTACCTCACCGTGGTGGACCCGGCCACGCTCGAGCCCGTAGATGCACAACACCGGCCCGCCTTGGCGCTGGTAGCAGCGCATGTGGGGCCGGTGCGGCTCATCGATAACTTGGTGCTGGAGGCTTAACCTTTCAGCAGGTGGGCTACGGCCTCGCGCTCCTCACGCAGCTCCTGCACGGAGGCCTCGATGCGCTCCTTCTGGAAATCGCTGAGCTCCAGGCCTTGGACGATTTCCCACTTGCCGTCGCGGGAGACGGTGGGGAAACCTGCGACGAGGCCCTCGTCCACGCCATAGGAGCCATCCGAAGGCACGGCGGCGGTGCGCCAATCCTCGGTGCCGTGGACCCAATCGTGCATGTGGTCCACGGCGGCAGATGCCGCCGACGCCGCGGACGAGCTGCCGCGCACCTCAATGATCTCCGCGCCGCGCTTGGCCACCTTGGGGATCATCTCCTCGCGGTACCACTGCTCATCTACCTCCGCGTTGGAGAAAGCGATATCCGGGAACTGGGTGGCGGAGTGGTTGCCCCAGACCGCAATCTTGGAAAAGTCCTTGGTGGCCTTGCCGGTCTGGGCCGCCAACTGGCCCAAGGTGCGGTTGTGGTCCAAGCGCATGAGCGCGTTGAACTGGGAGTTATCCAGATCCGGCGCGCTATGCGCGGCAATCAGCGCGTTGGTATTGGCCGGGTTGCCCACCACCAGCACGCGGACATCGCGCGCCGCATAGTCATTGATGGCCTTGCCCTGCTCAGTAAAGATGGCGCCGTTGGCCTCGAGCAGATCTGCGCGCTCCATGCCCTTGCTGCGCGGGCGGGAGCCGACGAGGAATGCGGCGGAGGCATCCTCGAAGGCCACCTTGAGGTCATCAGTCACCGCAATCGAATTCACCAGCGGCAGGGCGGAATCGCGCAGCTCCATGGCCACGCCCTCGGCCTTTTCTACTACCGCGGGGATTTCCAACAGGGCAAAGTCTACCGGGGTGTCCTTGCCAAATACGTCGCCCGCGGCAATCCGCCACAGCAGCGAGTAGGCGATATTTCCGGCGGCGCCGGTAACGGTAACTTTTACTGGCTGGGTCATGCTCATTCCTCCTCATATGTCGTGGAGTTGTAAGCGCCCCTCATGCACGCCACCCTCCACGGGATGTATCCACCCCCGAGCTTAGCGCTATACGGAGGTAACGTGTTGTGAAATTTATCCCCCTCTTTCGGAGGGAAAACGCCGCCAAATTTCCGGATATTACCCCCGTTTACCTCCAAATTAACGCCCCCAATGGGCACATTCCTCCCGCGGGGTGGGGCTAATCGGGCATGATGGAAGCGGCACAGACCCCACTGGGGAGCGCGCTCGCAGGGATGCATTCACTGCCTGTGGGCGGCTGCACGGTGGCCAACCACTGCCGCATCGAACCAGCATGAGGCCGGCCGTGCAGTTCCCGAGACACTACCCACCATCGCCACATCGGCGCCGCGAAGCAGAGATAGGACACATGCTATGAGCACTGATCACATCGAACCGCTGCACGCTGCGGAGCAGGCGGAGGACTCCGACGCTCACGCTGCGGATTCCATCAGCACCGATGCCGTGGTGGATATTGCCATTTCCCAGTTTTCCGCATTGGGTTTTTCTGAAACCAAGCTGGATACCATCGCCGCGGAATCCGGCATGTCCAAGCGCATGATTCACTACCACTTTGGCGATAAGCAGGGCCTGTACTTGAGCGCTTTAAGCACCGCCGCCGAGCGCCTCCGCCCCGACGAAGAAGATCTGGAGCTCGATTCCGCGGTCCCAGTCGAGGGTGTGCGCAAGCTAGTGGACTGGATTTTCTGGCGGTACGTCAATCACCCCGAGGCCATTCGCATGATGACCTGGGAAACCGCCCAGTCCATCGTGGGTTCTTCTACTCATCCCGTCGCAGATTTCAGCGGCGTCGCCCTTCACCTAGACCGCCTGCTCATGCTGGGTCAAGACGCCGGCGCCTTCCGCCCAGGCATTTCCACCAACGATATTTTCACCATCATCGCCTCGCTCACCTCGTACCGCGTGACCAACCGGGCAATGATGGACAACCTTCTAGGCGTAGATATGTCCAGCCAAGCAAATATCGACGGCCTGCACAGGCTTACCGTCGATACCGTGCTGGCGTTTCTCACCGCCAATATCCCCGATTCCGGCCACGAGTCTTATTTAGTGTCTTCCGATGCCGACGAGGGCGACGAGGCCTCCCCACAAGATATCTACGGCGAAGCATAAAAAGAAGGCACCGGCTGCTTGCCGATGCCCCTCTTTCCTACTGCAGCCTTCCCCTCGCTAGGCCGATTCCTTTGCCTCATCCTTATAGGTAAATTCGGGCTCTGCGCCCTGGGTAACGCACTCTGCGGTGATGTGCACGGCGGAAATATCTTCCCGGTCTGGCAGCTCAAACATCACCGGCACGAGCAGTTCTTCCAGAATCGCGCGCAAACCGCGCGCGCCGGTTTTGCGCTCGAGGGCGAGCTCTGCGATGGCATCCAGCGCCCCGGCATCCATGTCCAGCTCACAGTCATCCATCTCAAATAGGCGGCTGTACTGCTTGAGCAAGGAGTTCTTGGGCTCGGTCAATACCTTGACCAGGGCCTCGCGGTCCAAGTTATCCACCGTCGCCACCACGGGCAGACGGCCGATAAATTCTGGAATCAAGCCGAACTTCACGAGGTCTTCCGGACGCACCTGGGAGAATAGGTCCACCTTTTCCCGCTCGTCTTCGGTGCCCAGCTTGGCACCAAAGCCAACGCCCTTCTTACCCACGCGATCCGCGATCACCTGGTCGAGGCCCGCAAACGCGCCGGCGACAATGAAGAGGATATTGGAGGTATCCAGCTGGATAAATTCCTGGTTCGGGTGCTTGCGCCCGCCCTGCGGCGGAATAGCAGCCACAGTTCCCTCCAGGATCTTCAGCAGCGCCTGCTGCACGCCTTCGCCGGAAACATCGCGGGTAATGGAGGGGTTTTCAGACTTGCGGGAGATCTTATCTACCTCGTCAACGTAGATGATGCCGCGTTGGGCGCGCTCCACATCAAAATCCGCTGCCTGCAGCAGCTTCAAGAGGATGTTTTCTACGTCCTCGCCCACATAGCCGGCCTCGGTCAGGCTGGTGGCATCCGCGATAGCGAAAGGCACATCCAGCAGGCGCGCCAAGGTTTGCGCCAGGTAGGTCTTACCGGAACCGGTGGGCCCCAGCATCAAAATATTGGACTTGGAGATCTCTACCTCTTCGCCCTCGGCCTTCTTCCGGCGTGCATCTAACGCAGCGGATTCTTCTGCCTTAATGCGCTTGTAGTGGTTATACACCGCAACCGACAGCACGCGCTTGGCCTTGTCCTGGCCAATGACGTACTTATCCAAAAAGGAAGAAATCTGCGAAGGCTTGGGCAGGCGCACCTCCGCCTCGGAAGACTCCTCGGCCTGCTCGTGGCCGAGCTCTTCCTCAATAATCTCATTGCAGAGCTCGATGCACTCATCGCAGATGTAGACCCCGCCGCCGGCGATGAGCTTTTTCACCTGCTTTTGGCTCTTTCCGCAGAAGGAACACTTCAGGAGATCAGCGCTTTCTTGCATACGTGCCATTCAGTACTTTCACACTCGCTCTTGTTTACCGCTTTTTAAAGGTGGGGCGGAAGGCTCGCTCACTTCCGTCCCCGCGGTTGCTTGTTCAAAAATCTACCTTAGTAAATCAACCCGACACGGCTCCTATTCATTCCCTCCGCGTGGCGAAATTCGCAGAACTTTGTCCTCCCACACCACTAAACTTGGGATTGGATCCTCCACATTCCTCCACCACCGCCGAAGGAGCCATTTCATGTTTGACCTCACCAACCGTACCGCGATTGTCACGGGCGGGGCTGCGGGCATCGGCAAGGGCATCGTTGCCTCCCTGCGTGAAGCCGGCGCCAGCGTCGTCATTGCCGATATCGATACCGATAAGGCCGAAGCCACCGCCGCAGAGCTCGGCGCGACCGCCTACCCCGTCGATGTCACCGATAGGGCCTCCATCAAAGAAATGTTTGCCAAGGTCCACGCCGCGCACGGGGCGATCGACATCGTCTGTTCCAATGCCGGGGTCTTCCCTAACTGCCCACTGGAAGAGATGACGGATAAGCAGTGGGAAACCATGTTTGAAATCAATACCCACGGCACGTTCAAGGTCGTGCAAGAAGCCCTGCCGTATATGAAGGAGCGCGGCTACGGGCGCATCGTCATCACCACCTCCATTACTGGCTCGCACACCGGCTTTCCCGGCTGGGCGCATTACGGCGCCTCCAAGGCGGCCCAACAAGGCTTTATCCGCTCCGCAGCCCTGGAAATCGCCCGCGATGGCATCACCATCAATGGCGTATTGCCCGGAAATATCCTCACCGAGGGCCTCGAGGCGCAGGGCCAGGAGTACCTGGATGAGATGACGCGCTCCATTCCCCTGCACCGGCTTGGCAGCCCCCGCGATATTGGCAATGCCGCGGCCTTCCTCGCTTCCACCGAGGCCGGATACATCACCGGACAAACGCTCATTATTGACGGGGGCCAGCTCTTGCCCGAAACCCCCGAGGCCATCCTGCCGCCGCGCTAGCCTGCGCCTGCCCGGCTAGCGCTTACCGATGCCCTGCCCTAAGACACAGATAACCCCGCCGACACCGTTATGGTGCGCGGCGGGGTTATCTCGTACGGTTTTTATTGCAGCCAGTCAAAGTCGAGCAAGAATGCCTCGACATCGAGCATTTCCAGCTCATCTGGCGCATGGCCGACAACGAATGCGAAGGACTCAGCGACGTCCTTGGTCGTCGCGGGGGTAAGCCCCGCGTCAACGAGATTTTCCGCTACGCGGGCAGAAACCGGTGCCTGAGACACGGTATCCAAACCCGTACCCGTGGTGGAGTCCTTGAACATATCGCTAATGCCACCAATGAAGGTCCGCATCGTGTTCATCTCTCTCACCTCTCAATGTTGCTTTGTTGATAGGTACAAATATACTTGGTACTTACCCACTAAGCAACCCCTAAGCCACTTAAAGTTTATCTCTTGTTAACTTTAAGTGGCTCTGAGGAATATTCCATGGTCACGGGCTTGCTATATAGTCCGCGAGTTATTCTTAAAGGTCGCCAAATGGTGCGAAACCAAAGTAGTGGTCCAGGGAATCGCGCGCGATCCACGCGATTGCCACCACGATAATGACACCCAGTACGGCATAAACGGTCCAACCCAGCAGCTTCATTTGGCGGCTAGCGGGAGTATCTCCTACCACCACACCATTGTCATCCCGAATGGGATCACCCGTCATGGAACGCATGCCCAAGGCGAAGAGCAACGGGATACCAGCACCGAAGACGAGGGCCAGGCCAGCGACGCGGAGTATAGATTCGAAGATTTCTGCAACAGTCATGTTTTAGCGCTCCTCTTGTGGAGTAGATGAGGTGGAGTCGTTGTCCCCGTTGACCGCCGCTACCGGGGTCATGCCCCCTGAAGCTGCGACAGACTCTTTCGCACCAACGCGTGGCTCCAAGGACGAATCCACGGACTCAGCGTTCTCATCCCAGTCATTATTAACGTTGGATGCATCAACTGGGTTCATACGGGAGCGGATGACGATGAGCGCCGTCATGGCCAAGAGTAGAACGAAGTCCACGATAGCGCCGGTTGCCACATTGGTAGCGGAAGAGACGCCGTGCGCCAACCACCACGATGCGAAGCCAACAAAGGCGGCACAGGGCAGCGTAATGAGCCAGGCAGCCACCATGCGCATTGCAACACCCCAGCGCACTTCCGCGCCACGGCGGCCCAAACCAGTACCAAGGATAGAGCCGGTGGACACGTGGGTCGTAGACAGAGCCATACCACCGGCTGAGGAAGTCAAGATGATGGCCGCGGAGGTAGCCTCGGCTGCCATACCTTGCGGGGATTCGATCTCCACCAAGCCCTTACCCAGGGTGCGGATAACGCGCCAACCGCCGGACAAGGTACCGGCCGCAATGGCAATCGCACAGCCGAAGATGACCCAGGTTGGAATGCGGGCATCGGCAGCCGCGTGGCCCGAAGCCACGAGGGCGAGGAAGATAACGCCCATGGTTTTCTGAGCGTCACCGGCACCGTGTGCCAGCGATACCAAGCAGGCGGTCACAATCTGGCCATGGCGGAAGTGCTCGTTCTTTTCCTTATTCGGAATGGTGTTGGTCACCCAATAAACGAGGAAGGTGGCGCACGCAGATACCAAGGCGGCGATAATCGGGGACGCCACCGCCGGAATGATGATCTTGGCCATAATGGAGGTCCACTCCACTCCCCCAGTGCCCATCGCTGCAAAGCCTGCACCGATAAGGCCGCCGAAAAGGGCGTGGGAAGAGCTGGACGGTAGCCCGAGCAACCAAGTGAAAAGGTTCCACAAAATACCGCCGATAAGGCCGGTAAAGACCACCATCAACAGGGCTTGGCCATCCGAGTCGGCGGCTGCACCCGAAAGGTCATAGGAATCGAGGTTGACGATGCCTTTGGCCACCGTTGCCGCGACATTCACGGACAAGAACGCGCCAACGAGGTTAAGTACGGCAGAAATCGCCACCGCAGTAAATGGCTTCAGCGCGCCAGTAGCAATGGAGGTTGCCATCGCATTGGCTGTGTCGTGAAAACCATTGGTGAAGTCGAAGGCTAAGGCGGTAAACACCACAATGCCCAAGATAATCAGAGTCGCTGTCACAGCATTGGCCCCTTGTAAGCAATTAACAAATGAGAAGAAAGTGTTATTGCGGCGCCATCACGCGTCGCGTACGAAGTGCAGCGTACTCCGCAACAATAAGTTGAGCCAATAGCTTTTCTAAGAAGTAAACTGCACTTTGCCTAGTGTTAACCTTCCACATATGCCTGAGCGCTAGGCACCTGCCAAAGATCTGCGGTTTACCAGCAATTTTTAAGACACCTAATCTATTTTCATCCTTTAATAGCGTGGTAGAAAACACTTAGAGAGGTGCGCCGGCTTAACACCAACACACCTCTCGAAATAAAGGTTTTAGCTTCCCTTTTTAGCGGAAGGTAGCAAACTTCTTGACCACCCAGCGGCTCAGCACGAGTAGGACGATGCCCAGTGCGATGGAGACGACACCTAAGGAAATAAAGAAGGTGTTTTCCGCACCCGCATCCTCTGGGTTGTAGAAGCTAGCCAGCGAACCGGCAAGTGCGGTACCCATGGCCACGGCCATCATCCACACGGCCATCATGCGCGATGGGAACGCCTCAGGTGCCACCTTGGTGGCCAGAGAGTTGCCCACTGGGGACAACATCAGCTCACCCATGGTGAATAGGAAGAGGATCCAGATAATGACATACATTGGCGTGGAGTTTGCGCCCGAGCCGGAGAATGGCAGGAAGAAGAACAGCGAGATACCGATGATGATATTGGCCACGCCGAACTTCACCGGCGTGGACCACTGACGGTCACCGAGCTTCGTCCACATAGCCGCGAAGATTGCAGAGAAGATAACGATGAAAATCGGGTTAATGGACTGCACCAATGACGGCGGAATCTCGATACCAAAGATGTGGCGGTCCAGGCGCACATCGGCGTAGATGGTCATCACTGTAAATTGCTGCTGGAAGATACCGAAGAACAGCACACCGGAGATGAACATTGGAATAAAGCCCAAGAGGCGGTTCTTTTCTTTCCGGGTCACCAAATCAGAGGTGTACATCTGAATCCAGAAGTACACGGCGGCGATCAGGGCAACGGCGGTGACGATATTAGACAGCCACTCTACCTTGATGATCCCAGTACCCAGGCCGATAACCATGACGAGGACAGCGACGACAATCGCGCCCAAGCCCAGCATGCGCTGTTTAAAATCTGCAGGATTAGGAATTTCGTGGCCAGCGTCCTTAATCGTGGTCTTACGCATGGCAGTGTACTGGATAAGGCCTAGGGCCATACCGACGGCAGCGATACCGAAGCCCCAGTGGAAGCCCTTCCAGCCCCACATTGCGGTGGTAAGAAGCGGTCCGAAGAGGGCACCTATATTAACGCCCATGTAGAAGACGGAGAAGCCGCCGTCACGGCGAGGATCGTCGCGGCTATACAGCGACCCCAGCACCACCGAAGCGGTAGTCTTTACACCGCCGGAACCAACGGCGATGAGGATCAGGCCGATAGCCAGGCCGGTTACGGCAGGAATGAAGGCCAAGACGAGGTGACCAGCCATCACCATGATTGCGGAGTAGAACAGGGTGCGCTCCGCACCAAGGATGCGGTCAGCTACCAACGATGCCAACAGGCATGCCATGTACACCAAGCCGCCGTAGGCACCGACGATCGACGTCGCGTCGCCGCGGTCGAGGCCTAGACCGCCATCGGTGGTGGCGTAGTACATGTACAGCAGCACGATGGACTGCATGCCGTAGAAGCTGAAGCGCTCCCACATCTCCACGCCGAACAGGTTAGCCAGCCCCCACGGGTGGCCGAAAAATGTGCGCTCCCCGCTCGAAGCAGCGGGTGCGGAGGTTCGATCCTCCGCTTCTGGTTCCTTATTTGTCATAACATAATACGACCACTCAGAGGCCTAATTCACAAATCGGCCATTATACGTGAAACATCGCACTATATTAATCTGCCTAACGACCTGCAGATATTTCTCTGAAAGATTCACCCCGTTTGGGGTAGATGTTCGCCCTCCGTTGCTCCCCTGACATACCCCTCATAGGAATATACTGCAGTCACTTATGCGCAAATAATAAAAGCCCTGCGAGCGCTCCTCTCGAAGCGGCCTCGCAGGGCCTCCACTGATGGATTCAGTCCATCAGGACCGTATTAAGAATTGAGCTTGCGGTACTCAAAGACGGTATCGATGATTCCGTATTCCACGGCATCTTCCGCGGTCAGGATCTTATCGCGGTCGGTGTCGATGCGGATTTGCTCGGCCGTACGGCCGGTGTGCTCCGCCAGGGTGTTTTCCATCAAGGTGCGCATACGCTCAATCTCTGCGGCCTGGATTTCCAAGTCCGAGACCTGACCCTGGGTGCCCTGGGTTGCAGGCTGGTGGATCAATACGCGGGAGTTCGGCAGCGCCGCACGCTTGCCCGGAGCACCAGCAGCCAACAGCACTGCGGCAGCAGAAGCCGCCTGGCCCAGGCACACGGTCTGCACATCAGGACGCACGTAGCGCATGGTGTCATAAATTGCCATCAAGGCAGTAAAGGAACCACCAGGCGAGTTGATGTACATGGTGATGTCACGGTCTGGGTCCTGGCTCTCAAGAACCAGCAACTGGGCCATGATGTCATTGGCAGAGGTGTCATCGACCTGGGTGCCCAAGAAGATGATGCGCTCTTCAAAGAGCTTGGAGTACGGGTTGGTTTCCTTCGTCCCCTGAGCGGACTGCTCAATAAAGGAAGGCAGTACGTAACGGGAACTTGGCATCTGCGACTTATTCATAATGATTTTCTCCTTATTCCCTAGTTGCTCAGTGGGCCGTTCACGGACTCGATAACGTGGTCAACAATGCCGTAGTCCTTGGCTTGCTGCGCAGTCATCCAGCGGTCGCGGTCAGAGTCCTTGGTGATCTGCTCGAAGGTTTGGCCGGTGTGCTCTGCAATGAGCTCAGCCATCTCGCGCTTGGTCTGGGCGAATTGCTCCGCTTGGATGGCGATATCGGCAGCGGTACCGCCCACACCAGCGGAAGGCTGGTGCATCATGATGCGAGCGTGCGGCAGCGCATAGCGCTTGCCCTTCGTACCACCGGAAAGCAGGAACTGGCCCATGGAAGCAGCCAAGCCCATGCCGTAGGTGGAGATATCGCAGGGCGAGTACTTCATCGTGTCATAAATGGCCATGCCCGCGGTCACGGAGCCACCCGGGGAGTTGATGTAAAGCGAAATATCGCGCGTCGGATCCTCTGCGGAAAGCAGCAGGATCTGTGCGCACAACTTATTAGCAATTTCATCGTCTACCTGGGTGCCCAAAAAGATAATGCGCTCGTGCAACAGGCGCTCATAGACGCTGTCACCCAAGTTCAGGCCGGAGCCTGCTGGGGTGGTCATCTGAAGCTGGTCAGATTTCTTAGACATTCGAAAAGTCTCCTTGAGGACGGTTAATCTCTAATGCCACCACACTACTTAATGTGGCGATAATTGTGGGGTCTGTTCGCTATCAGCGTTTGCACCGATCTTTGTCTGCTTTTTCGACCCGGCGATGAGAAAAGCCCAGCCAGACTTCCTCGCCGGTGCGAGGGGTCAAGCTGGGCTTTTAAGCAGAAGATTTACTCCGCGTCGGTAGCTTCGTTCTCGTCTTCTTCTACCTCACCGAAGTACTGCTCAACGTCAACGTCGTTGCCCTCTTCGTCCTTGACGGTGGTACGGCAAATGGCGGCAGCCAGTGCCTTACCGCGGCGTACGTCAGAGAACAGGTTGGCAATCTGGCCGTTGGACTGCAGCTGCTGGATGAACTGGTTCGGGTCCATGCCGTAGGACTGCGCGGTGAACAGGATGTGGTCCGAGAGCTCCTGCTGGGAAACTTCCGGCTCTTCCTTTTCTGCCACAGCATCCAAGAAAATCTGCGTGCGTACGGACTCTTCAGCCTGCTCGCGGGTCTGCTTATCAAACTCTTCGCGGGAGGTGCCCTGTGCCTCGAGCAGCTGTGCCAGTGCCTTCTCATCGTGTGCCAGCTGGCCCAGGATCTGGTGCAGCTGGGCGTGAGCCTGCTCGTCGACGACGGACTGTGGCAGTTCAAAGTCGACATCGGCAAGCGCAGCCTTCAGAACCTCATCGCGGATCTGGCCGGCCTGCTCAGCCTTCTTGGACTCCTCGACCTCGGTCTTGGTAGCTTCGCGCAGCTCCTCGATGGTGTCGTACTCAGAGGCCATCTGGGCGAACTCATCGTCCATGTCCGGCAGCTTGCGCTCCTTGGTCTGCTGCACGTGGACCTTGAAGGTAGCTTCTTCGTCCTTGTGCTCACCGGACTGGATGGTGGAGGTGAACTCGTTATCCTCGCCGGTCTTCATGCCGCGCAGTGCGGTGTCCAGGCCCTTGATGAGGTTGTCATCACCGATGGAGTAGGACAGACCTTCGGTCGAAGCATCCTCGATCTTCTCACCGTCTACCTCGGCGGTGATGTCGATGATGGCGTAGTCACCGGTCTTCATCTTGCGCTTGGTGTCCTTCAGCTCACCGAAGCGCTCTGCAAGGTCCTCGAGGGCCTTGTCCACATCTTCTTCGCCGGCCTTGATGGCGGGGACGGTGATGGAGATTTCAGAGAAGTCCGGAACCTCAAACTCAGGGCGAACATCAACCTCGGCGGTGAACTCGACGAAGTCCTTGTCCTCAATCTTGGAAATGTCCACGTCCGGCTGGCCGATGACCTTCAGGTCTTCCGACTGAACAGCCTGCTCGTAGCGGGAAGGCAGCATGTCATTGACGACCTGCTCCAGAATCGGGCCGCGGCCGAAGCGAGCGTCGATCAGCTGGCGCGGGGCCTTGCCCTTACGGAAACCTGGAATAGAAACTTGCTGCGCGATTGCCGCGTAAGCTTGATCGATTTCCTGGTCCAGCTCCGCAAACGGAACGTTGACGGTGAGCTTAACGCGGGTATCGCTCAGCTTGTCTACGGTGGTCTTCACGAGTGAATCTCCCTGGCTTCATTGTTTTTCTACGTACATAAAAATTAAAGGGGGTCTGAAAAACCTTATTAGGGCATTTTCAGACCCCCATACGTCGGGGCGACAGGATTTGAACCTGCGACCCCCTGCTCCCAAAGCAGGTGCGCTACCAAACTGCGCCACGCCCCGTATGTAGGCCACCAAGTTGCCTTGGCTGCGTTGCATACCTGAGACAGTTTAGCGTGTTGGATTTAAATCTCCTAAATCAACCCCCTGTTGAGGGCGTAGACGCAGGTTAGCGGCATAATTTCCGGCCGCTTGACTTAGAAATCAAAATCAAACATGCCATCAAAGAATCCGCCGCCATCGCCGTCAGATAGTCCGTCGAAGAAGCCGCCTCCATCACCGGCGTCTCCCCCTCCGGCATCGCCGCCCATATCGCCGGCGTCCCCGGCGTCTCCGGCATCTCCTGCGTCTCCGCCGCCGTCGGCGCCGTCCATGCCGTCGCCGCCCTCGGCGCCGCCCCAGTCGCCGTTTTCTGCGGCGGCTGCGGAATAGCCCACGCCGGACATGCCGGCAAACATGGCGTTAAACATCATGGAATAACCCATCATCCACACGCCCGTTTGCAGGGCATCCGCCCACCAAGGGCGGGAGTACCAACCGGCCGGAACGGGGCGCCCAGCCACGGTTCCGCCGGGGTAATAGTTCGGGGTTTCCTCGGAGGCGTACGGGGACGCAGTCAGCTGCTCTCCATTCGCATCCACCGTGCGCTTCTCGGTGACCTTGCCCGCGGCGCGCTGGCCTTCCAGCGGCGGCAATTCCGGCCCCGGATTCATATCCATAATCTCGCGGGCAGCATTGACGTAATGCATGCCCTCAAGCGCCGATTCACGGGCCAAGTTGGCCTGCTTGACCGTAGTGGCCCGCGAAATAGCGGAATTGGCCGCGGTAAAGCGCTCCGATGCATCCGCCATTGCCTGCTGCGAGGCGGTATCCGTACCGGAAATCTGCATGACCTGGCCGCCTAGGCGCTCAATCCACCGACGCGCATCCGCCTGGGCATCCGCTAACTGCTGCGCCTCTCGCTCCTCCCGGCTCTTTTTTGAGCTGCGCGAGGATAGATACCACGCGCCGCCACCGAGTACGACTACAAGAAGTAGGAGTTCCACAACAATCATCGCTTTCTTTACTGGAATTGGTCCTACCTATTTTAACGGCCTACCCACTGCGCGTGTTCCCTATTTTCGTTTTGGGGCGCTCATGCGCTAAAGTAGCCGACAGCGTTCAAGGCAACGCTGTGGGAATGTCGTATAGTGGCTAATACCTCAGCCTTCCAAGCTGAAGACGCGGGTTCGATTCCCGTCATTCCCTCCATGTTTGTACTGCAATAATTGACTATCGTAGCTGGTTATTGGCAGTAAGTGGAACCGTTGGTAGAACCATCTTGGTTGGCATGTTTAAACCCTCACGGATTGTATAGTCTGTGGGGTTTGAATAGTTTTAGCTTTGGTTAGAGTTTCTTCCAGAGTGCGGCCACGGCGGGCGGCCCCCATCCGGCTTGTGTGGTGCGGGGTTGGGCTGTTTTGGGAAATATTCTTAAAATGTTCGTTCTTCCAGTTTACCAATAACGCATTAATATGTTATACTAGTAAATGTAAGTCTGCACGGCACTTACAAAACTGAAGAGGTGATGGAGGTCGCGGCGCTAATAATTTCACTGTGTAGCCTAGCTATTCAGATAAAGCAGTACCGCAACGACCACCCGCCAAATCGGGTAGGCATCGCAAATAGCCTCTAGGGGCACACCTCCCAATATACCGAACGGACACATTACAGTGACATTGAAACAGGCCTCCGCCGTCTCAGGCATCGTAGTCGCCGCCGCCTACTCGATAATTGCCGATTCGCCCATCTGGCTTATTGTCATAGCCTTAGCGGCACTATCCGGCTACAACCTAGCTACAGCCACTACCCAAGGGAGGAAAAACCGTGCAGCCTAAAATCATTGACGCGGACACAGGAAAAGAGCTGTGGCGCACTGCAGAGTGCGCCGAGTACTGCAGCATCACCACACGCACGTGGGCGAGTTATTACGCAAATGAGCGCACACCCGCCCCTGTGGCCATGCTCGATGGCCGTAGCGCATTGTGGCTTGCTGAGGATATTAAGCGCTGGCATGCGTCCCGGCCGGGGTCACCCAGCCAGCTCCGCCGTTAGGCCTCCTTGCTGGTTCCTTAGTTTTATCGAGGCCCCTGCTTGCCGGCGCCTCCCTCCATCCCGCCGCCCATCTCCCGCCAAGCGCGGCTATAAATACATCACATTGGGGCGGTGGCCAGAAAAGCGTAATCTGGTGTCCATGACCGTACCTAATATTACTTTGAACGATGGCAATACAATCCCCCAGTTGGGCTTTGGTGTCTTCCAAATGGACCCGGAAAAGACCGAGGAATACGTAGCCGAAGCGCTGCGCGTGGGCTACCGCCACATCGATACCGCGGCCATTTACGGCAATGAGGAGGGCGTGGGCAAGGCCATCGCCAACTCCGGAATCCCGCGCGAGGAGATCTTCATCACCACCAAGCTATGGAATGACCGCCACACCGATGCCGCTGCCGCACTGGATGAATCCCTACAGAAGCTGGGCCTTGACTACGTTGACCTATACCTCATCCACTGGCCTACCCCAGCCAAGGGCACGTACGTTGAAGCTTGGAAGCAGCTCATTGAACTGCGTAAAGAGGGCAAGGCGAAGTCCATCGGCGTGTCCAACTTTGAGCCGGAGCACTTAGATCAGTTGGAGTCACACACGGACGTCGTCCCCGCGATTAACCAAGTGGAGCTGCACCCTTACCTGCAGCGCTGGCGCGAACTGGACGCTGGCCGCGCCCACGGCATCGCCATCGAGGCATGGGGCCCGCTGGGTCAGGGCAAGAGCGATATCTTGGAGGCACCAGAGGTTACTGAAGCCGCCGAGGCGCACGGTGTTTCTCCAGCCCAGGCCATTATTCGCTGGCACCTGCAAAATGGGGTCATCCTCTTCCCCAAGTCCTCGACGCCATCGCGCATTGCAGAAAACTTCGATGTCTTCGGCTTCGAGCTCACTGATGCAGAGATGGCCGCCATTACCTCTTTGGAGGAAGGCGAAGACGGCCGCGGTGGGCACCACCCCAATGACATGAACGACGCCTAATGCGCTTGGTGTAACCACCACATAAAACGCCGCGTGGCCACAATGGCCCGCGGCGTTCACTTATGTCTATTCAAGGATCCTGGCGGTTTTAGCGCGGGTCCTTAGGCAGCTCGGGTGGGATATTGGTGCGCTCGTATTCTGCGAGGATATCGATGCGACGCTGGTGACGCTCGGCGCGGGACCATTCTTGATCCACGAAGGCATCCACGATTTCTAGGACTTCTTCTTGCGAGTGCATGCGCCCGCCGATGCCGATGAGCTGCGCATTATTGTGCTCGCGGGCTAGGCGTGCCGTTTCTGGCGACCATGCCAGCGCACAGCGCGCACCCTTGACCTTATTGGCGGCAATCTGCTCTCCATTTCCGGATCCGCCCAGCACGATTCCCAGGGAACCTGGATCGTTGACGGTGCATAGCGCCGCTTCAATGCAGAATGCGGGATAATCATCCTCGGCGTCATAGGTATGAGCGCCGCAGTCGATAACGTCATGGCCTTGTTTGGTGAGGTGTTCAGAAATCAGGTTTTTAGTCTCAAAACCTGCGTGGTCAGCTCCAAGATATACGCGCATAACCCCTACAGTACCGGCACCGCCGCCTTCTGGGCACCACTTTGCATAACCTATTTCGCTCATAGTCCGGCGCTGTTAAGCTAAAGCGCAGATTACGTGCTGCACAGAAAGGCTAAAACATGAGCCCTCGCGTCCTCGCCCTCTACGGCAGCATCCTTGCCATCGCGGTGCTGTTATTTGCGGCAAATATTTTCTTAACCAATAAGAACTACCTCGTGCCGCTTATCCATACCGCACTGTTCACTGTCGCCCACCTTGTTCTGGGGCTGTGGTGGCTGAATCAGCGGGTGCTAAAGAAAAATCGTCTCGGGGGTTTGGCTGCGGCGATTGGGATTTTATCCCTGCTCACCGCGGCATCATGGGCTACGTGGGTGGCCGCCGCTTGGTCAGAATTCCAGGCTCAGACGGCCCTGCCCATCATCAATATCGCCGGGGTGCCAGCGTTTTTACTCACGCCGATCATCGCGGTGTGCTGCCTCGCCGCCGCCGTGCGCCGCAAGCAAGGCCAGCAGCGCTCATAACTAGTCCTCTTCTACCTGCGGCATCTCCGTGCGGGAGCGCTTGAGCTCGAAGAAGTAAGGGAACTGGGCTAGGCGCACGGAGGCATCGAAAAGCTCGCCGGCTTCCTCACCCTTGGGAACGCGGGTAATAACCGGGCCAAAGAAAGCGGTATCGCCCAGCTTAATAACCGGGGTTCCTACCTCATCGCCCACGGAAGAAATGCCGTTGTGGTGGTACTCGCGCAGCTTCTCGTCGTACTCCTCGGTGTGGGCGACCTCCGCAAAGTCTGCGGGGAGGCCAACCTGCTCTAATGCCTGGGCGATGATTTCGTCATAGCCGCCATCGCCCTTCTTGCCGCCGTTGCCCTTGGCGTGAATCAAGGTGCCCATGGCGGTATAAAGCTCATCTACCTTTTCTGGCTGCTCGGTCTTTACCTTGGCGAATACGCGGGCAGGGCCCCAGTTGGCCTCCATCATTTCCATGTATTCGGGGTCGAGATCGCGGCCGTCATTCAGCACCGACAGGGACATCGGCTCAAATTCCACCGCAATATCGCGGACCTTTTCTACCTCTTTGATCCAGCGGGACGTTGCCCATGCGAACGGGCAGGAAGCGTCGAACCAAAACTTAACTGGGGTAGTCATTATTCCTCCTTGAAATAAGTGCAGTTTGCCCCACCACTGTAAACGCGCTGCTAACCTTGATGCATCACTATTTTCGTTAGCAAAGGAGAATCTAGGCAATGACCTCTGTAAACCTCACGTGGGAGGAAGCAAAAAATCGCTCCCAGATGCTCCAGGTTGACCATTACGATGTCGCTTTAGACCTTAAGCATTCCGATACCCACTTCCTGTCCACCACCACGGTGCGCTTTAGCACCCAGGAAGCCGGTTCTACCTTCATCGATCTGCGTGCGGACAAGCTGCACGAGGTGCGCCTGAATGGAAACCCGCTGCCCACGCAGTCCTATGACTCCACCTACGGCATTCCCCTTTCCGGGCTGCAGGTAGCGGACTACACGCTCGAGGTCACCGCTGAGATCCCCTTCTCCCGCACCGGTGAGGGCCTACACCGCTTCGTGGACCCTGCCGATGGCGAGGCCTACCTATACACCCAGTTTGAAACCGCCGATGCCAAACGCGTTTTTGCCTGCTTCGATCAACCGGATTTGAAGGCCACCTATTCCCTGCACTTTAAGGCTCCGGAGGAGTGGACCATTATCACCAATGGCCCGGTCACCCGCGAGGGCGATACCACCCACTCCGAGATCGACTACCCGCTGTCGACCTACCTGGTTGCCCTGTGCGCTGGCCCATACCACGAGGTCACCGATACCTGGCGCGGCGAGCTGACCGAGCACCCCGAGGGCAAGCCGGCCCAGCAGCTCGAGGTCCCGCTTGGCATTTACTGCCGCGCCTCGCTGGCTGATTCCCTCGATGCCGAGCGCCTATTTACCGAGACCAAGCAGGGCTTCGACTTCTACCACCGCAACTTCGGCTTCCCCTACCCCTTTGGCAAGTACGACCAGATTTTCGTCCCCGAGTTCAACGCAGGTGCGATGGAAAACGCCGGGTGCGTAACCATCCGCGATGAATACGTCTTTACCTCGCAGGCCACGCACTACAAATACGAGCGCCGCGCCGATACCATTCTGCACGAGCTCGCCCACATGTGGTTCGGTGACCTCGTGACCATGCAGTGGTGGAATGACCTATGGCTCAACGAGTCCTTCGCCACCTGGTCCGCAGCAATCTCGCAGGCGGAAGAAACCGAATACGATACCGCCTGGGTCACCTTCGCCAACGTGGAAAAGTCCTGGGCTTACCAGCAGGATCAGCTGCCTACTACCCACCCCATTTCCACCGATGCCAGCGATATCGAGACCGTGGAGCAAAACTTCGACGGTATTACCTACGCCAAGGGCGCCTCAGTGCTCAAGCAGCTGCAAGCTTATGTCGGCCGCGAGAACTTCCTCGCCGGCGTGCGCCGCCACTTCGCCGCCCACGCGTGGGGCAATGCCACCTTCGACGATCTACTCCGCCACCTCGAGGAGGCATCCGGGCGCGATCTATCCTTCTGGGCGCAGCAGTGGCTCAAGACCACCGGCATCAATACCCTGGCGGTGGCCACGGAGGCCAATGATGACGGCACCATCACCCAGGCGCAACTTGCCCAGCGCGGCGATACCCTGCGTACCCACCGCATTGCAGTGGGTCTGTACGGCACCCAAGACGGCAAGGTCGTGCGCACCGAGCGCCTCGAAATGGACGTGGAAGGGGAAGCCACCGAGATTCCAGAGTTGGTCGGACGGAACCTCAATGACATCGATTTCATCCTGCCCAACGATGACGATCTGACCTACTGCCTCATCGATCTGGATGCGGGATCCCTGCAATTCCTGCTGGATAATATCGAGAAATTCGACGACCCCATGGCGCGCACCCTCTGCTGGTCCACCGCCTGGGAGATGACCCGCGCCGGCACCATGCGCGCCCGCGACTTTATACGATTGGTGGCCCGCGGCATGAAGGCGGAAACTGAGCTCGCCGTCCTCGAGCGCATCGTCTCGCAGGCTTCTACCGCGCTGAAGAACTACGCCGATCCGGCGTGGGCGAAAGATAGCACTGTTTTGGCGCAGGCGCTTGTCGATGGCGCCCGGAGCACCGATACGCAGCGTTCCATCATCTGCACGCAGGCGCTGTCTAGGATTCGGCTGCACCAGCCGGCCCTCGACTACCTGCACGATCTCCTCGCGGATTCCGATGATGCCGGGCTGCGCTGGTCCGCCGTCGCAGCGCTCGCTGCCGCGGGCGCGCTTGCCGATGCCGAGGCCGCCATCGCCGCCCAACTCAAGCGCGATAATTCCGCTACCGGCTACTACTCTTCCCTGCGCGCCCGCGCCGCGATTGCCACCGCGGAAAATAAGCGCGCGGTATGGGAAGAAATCGTAGCCGGGGATCTCACCAACCGCGAGCTCACCTCCAAGCTGGAGGGCTTAAACTACCCGCACTCCGATGATCTCTTGCCCACCGCGGAATTCTTCGAGGTGGCCGAAAAGATCTGGGATTCCCAGTCCTCCGAAGTGGGCCTGACCACCGTGACTGGGTTATTCCCCTCCTGGGATATCAGCCAAGACGGCCTCGATCGCGCCGATGCCTTCCTGCAGAAGGATCTGACAGGCGGCCTGCGCCGCACGATTACCGAGCAGCGCGACCGCGTGGCCCGCGCCCTCCGCAACCGCGAGGTCGACGCCGCTTAATGCTTAGTTCTTGCGGAGGTTCAGTTCGATGCGCGGGCGCACCTGAATCTCCGTGAGCTGGGTGGTGGGCCCAGCCTCCACGACGGTGCGGATGGCGCGCGCCACCTCCACGGGCGCAATAACCTCGTTTGGGTTGTAGGCCTGCAGGCCCTCCAGCATCGGGGTGTCGGTGGGGCCTGGCGCCACGGTGGAGACGCGAATGCCGGGTTCGGAGATACGCAGGGCATCGGCAAGCGCATAGAGCGCGTGCTTCGTGGCGGCATAAACCACGTTATCGCCGTAGCTCTTGCGCCCCGCCCCCGAGTTGATGAAGACGACGGTGCCCTCCGCCTTGCGCAGCTGCGGCAAGAGCGCGCGGGTAACCTCTGCTGGCGCGTGGACGTTTAAGTCCATGTGGACGCGCCAATCGTGCGGGGTGGCCTCTTCCACCGAGAACTTCTTGGCGCGCGCCGCGCCGTGCACAAGCACATCGACCCGCTCTAGCTCGGGCAGCTGCATGCCCTCATCCAATCCGGCGACCAAGTCGCTGGCAACCGGCGTGATATTTGCGGCTTCCGGGAGCTCATCGGCGCTGCGGCCCAGCGCATACACGTGGTGATCGCGGGCGAGGTCCTTGATGATCTCGCGCCCCATGCCACCGGTGGCACCGGTAACGACGGCGATTTTCTCTGGCACATTCGTGGTATCAGTCATGCCGCCCCATCATAGGCAAAATGCTGTGTCCCTGACGCGACACCGCAGTGTCCTCTCCCTACCGAAAACGCTCCGGAACGTTGGCCTGGCCCAAGGTAAGCATAAGGCGATTAGCCCAGTTGAAAAAGGAGGATGCATAAATGATATCCACGATGGACTGATCGTCGAATCCGGAATCGCGCAGCTCATCGCAAAGCTCAGCATCAAAGCTTATCGGCGATGAAGTCAGCGCCAGAGCAGCACGGCGAATAAGATCCCATTCTTGAGAACCAAGATCCGCCTTAATACCTTCTGCAAGAAGGCGATCCACGATTTCCCTCTCCCCGCCTTCTTTCACGCACCGCGCCTGGTGCACGGATGCGCAGTAAGCGCACCCATTGAAACGCGACACAACAGTAGCGGCCAGTTCCCTATCCGCGCGCGATAATCCTCCTTCGGTGTTGTAGAAAATATCCAAGTCCGTCAGGGTACGCGCCTTCAGGGCGGCGGGATCTCGCGCGAGCACGCGGAAGTACTCAGAGTCAATGCGCTCGGGCTTGATAAGCGCATCCATATGCGCCGGGGTGAAGTCCTCTTTGGGAAGCGGTGCCACCCACGGCAGCCAACCGAGTGAATGATTAACAAAATGGTCTGGGATAACCCCTTCGGGCTGAAGAGTATTCTCGGTTGCTTCCCAATCAGGTTGGACTCCGCCGGTAGCCCGGCGCGCTTCCGAGACAGTCGGAGCCTGCCCCGAAAGCACGCTCAGCCCGTGGGCCACGCGGAGTTGAAAGGCGAGGAAAGAAACGAGCTGGGAAAGGCTCACGATATCGGTGGCAGACCACCCAGCGGCATCGAGATGACCAAGTGCCTGCGGGGACGCGTCCTTGGGGTGGAAAGACAAAAGATGCGCCCAGTCACATGCAGCGGATAAGCGCTTCCCTAATGCTCCTTCGGAGTCTTGGGCTTCCCCAGTCGTATTTTCGCCGAAGACGAGAAAATCCGCGTCTTGGTACGGCCCCGTCGATGCCCCGCGTCGGGCCGCGGCGCGAATTGCGGCTACAAGGGGCTCGCTTGCTTCATCGCTGAGCAGGTCGAAATAGAATTCCGCCGCGGGCGCATGATTGATGGCCGCGGTAAAGGCAGCAATCGCGTAGCGTTCGGCATAAGAAAAGGTGCCAGGGTCTTCCGGTTCGAGCAATGCACTAAAGCTTAATTGGGCATTGTCTTGGGCTTGCGGGCGTGCTGTGCGCAGGCGCTGTACCTCCTGAGAAGCACCGGAGAGTTCGTTGATAATATCTACCATCGGTGTCACCTTTCTATCGTTATGCTTAATGCGAATGGAGGGGCCTAGTTGGACTACAGCCCTAAGTTTAGGTCGCCCGCGCGGTAGCGAGAGCCGGGAATGGCCGCAATAAGTTCGCGGGTATAGGCCGTTTCCGGATGTGCAAAGACCTCTGCGGTTCGGCCCGATTCCACCTGCTGCCCATGTGACAGCACGGATACCGTATCCGAAATCTGATTGACCACGGCCAAATCGTGCGAAATAAAGATATACGTTAGACCTAGTTCTTTTTGCAGCTCATCAAGTAGGCGTAGGATCTGCGCTTGCACTGTAACGTCAAGCGCCGAAACGGCTTCATCAAGCACCACCAGCTCCGGCTCGACGATCATGGCACGGGCGATAGCTACGCGCTGTCGCTGCCCGCCGGATAGCTCCTTCGGCTTGCGGCCTGCCATCGCTGAATCAAGAGCAACCAAGTCCAAGAACTTCTGTGCCTTTTTATTGGCATCGCGCCGCGAAGCACGCGTAAAGTTCCGGACCGGCTCAGCAATCGTTTCCCCAATACTCAGGCGCGGATCGAGCGAACTAAAAGGATTTTGGTACACCAGTTGAATCTTTTGCCGCAGTTCCCGCAGGCGCTTTCCCTTCACACCGGTCAATTCCTCACCCGAGAGCCGAATGGTTCCTTCGGTGGGCCGAGAAAAAAGGGAGATAGCACGGCCGGTGGTGGTTTTACCCGAACCTGACTCACCTACAAGGGCGTGGGTGGTGCCTCGCGCAACCGTAAAACTTATATCGCGCACGGCACTAAACTCCCCGAACCGTTTGCTCAGCCCTTCCACCTCCAATAAAGGCGTGGCCCCTTCGGTTGCGGTGCGGCGAGTGAGGGTGGGAGTGGACAATGAGGGGGCATCGGCAAGCAGGCGCTTGGAGTACTCATGCTGGGGCGCGGTTAACACATTGGCGGCCACTCCAGACTCGCGCACATGGCCCTTTTCCATTACTACGATGGAATTAGCGCGATCCCCGGCCACGGCAAGATCGTGGGTAATAAACAATATGCCCATAGTTAGTTCATCGCGCATATCATCCAACAAATCCAGAATGATCTTCTGCACGGTGACATCGAGCGCCGAGGTGGGCTCATCCGCAATGATAAGTTCCGGTTCCAATGCTACGGCTGCGGCAATCAACGCACGCTGTTTCATACCACCGGAAAGTTCATGGGGATACTGGCCGTAGCGGCGCTCAGGATCATCAATGCCGACGCGTTCCAAGAGCTCCACCGCGCGCTGGCGGCGAGAGTGTTTAGTGCCCTGCGAATGCACGGCCATGCCTTCTTCCACCGCGGCACCGATGGTTTTTAGGGGGTTCAGGGAATTATTGGGATCCTGCGGGATCAAAGCGATGCGCCGACCACGCAATTCACGCCACTGTTTCTGCGAATATTGCGTGACATCGCGGCCATCGAAAGAAATGGAACCGGATACGATGGAGGCATTTTCCGGCAACAGACCAATGGCTGCCATTGCGGAGGTGGACTTACCGGAACCAGATTCGCCGACAATGGCGGTCATTTCCCCGGCATTTACCTCAAGGTTAATGCCGCTGGCGGCCTGAAAATCGCCTTTGTCTGTGCGATAGGTAATGGACAGATCTTTTACGCTTAGAAGAGACATCAGGCAGCCTTTCGCAGTGTCTGGCTTAAGTGATTAGCCGCAAGTACTACGGCGACGATGACGGCGCCGGGGGCTAGGGTTAGCCAGCCGGCGGTGGCGATATAGTCACGTGATTCCGAAATCAATAACCCCCATTCCGGCGTAGGTGGCGGAGTGCCATAACCCAAAAATCCCAGGGTTGCCAGCTGCAAAATGGCCAAGCCAAATTGCAATGCCGCGACTGCAAAAACTGCGGTCAAGGAGTTAGGCAAAATATGGCGAGTTAGCACTTGGAAAGGCGTGCCACCCGAGCCATAGGCCGCCTCCACAAAGTCCGATTCGGCCACGCTTAATACCTGCGAGCGGGCCAAGCGGGCAAAAGTGGCAACAGAAGTAATACCGACAGCAATAGCGGCGTTAAAGGTGCCATGCCCCAAAACGATGATGACAGATAGCGATAGCAGGAGGCCCGGAATGGATAGAAGCACATCCACAACGCGCATAATGACCGCATCCACCCAGCCTTTCTGTACGCCGGCAATAATGCCAAGCACGGTGCCTACGGTAAGACCGAAGAGCACCGCGATGAGGGCACCGAGCAAGGATTGGCGTGCGCCGTAGATAACGCGAGTATAGAGATCGCGTCCTACGGCATCGGTACCGAACCAGTGTTGCGAGCTGGGAGCCAATAGTGCCTGTGTATCGCCGCCCTGGTTAGGATCCTGGGAGGCAAAAAGATGCGGAAATAGCGCGCATACAACAGCGAAAGCTAAGACCAACACGGAAATTACAGAGCCGGGAGAGGTCAGGAGTTTCTTCGTCTTAAGATTCATGCTTGAGCCTTCTTTTCATCCGCTTCACGGGCCGCGTGTTGCACCCCAACGTGGTGAGTGGCATGCGACGTTGCGACGGAAGTGGCACTACCCTTATCTCGGTCACGTAGGCGAACGTCGAGAACTGGGTAAAGCAAGTCCACCACAAGGTTGATGAGGACAAATATGGTAGCCGCCAGCACTACGATGGCGAGTAGCACCGAGGTATCGCGATTTGCTACGGCATCCACGGTCAGTGCACCGATACCGTGGCGCGCGAAGACGGCCTCCGTCACCACGGAACCGCCCACTAGCTCGCCGAAGGTTAGACCAGCCATGGTAAGTGCCGGCAGGATGGCGTTGCGCAAGACATTGCGCCACAACAGCCAGGCTTCGCTGGCCCCTTTAGCGCGTACTACCTGTACAAATGACATATCCATCACCTCATCGATAGAGCGCATCAGCACCTGGGCCAACGGCGCGGAGACGAAAAGTCCCAAGGTAATCACCGGTAGGACCAGCCCCTGCGCTGTAGAAGCACCAATGACTGGAACCCAGCCCAGCGCGAAGGAAAATACTTGGATCAAGATGATGCCTACCCAAAACGTTGGGGCCGACACCAAGACGGAAGGCAGGCCGCGAAAGAAACCACGCAACCAGACGAGCGGGCCAAAGGTAGCGGCAATAGCAATGACAAAGGCCAGAACCACCCCAAATAGGAAGGCAAGCAGCGCAAGGGCGAGGGTAGACGGTAGGGCATCAGCAAGCATGTCTGCCACTGGCGTACCAGTAGCCACGGAAAAGCCGAAATCACCGGTAATAAACCCGCCTAGAGCATTTATATAACGATTAACTAGCGGCTCATCGGCCCCGTAAACCTCTCGAATGGTGGCGAGCTGCTCAGGCGTAAGACCCAAGTTGGGGTTGTCGTACCGGGAGGCAACGGCATCCCCAGGAAGCGCTGTAAGCAGGATAAATGCCACGGTAAACGTGGCCCAGATGACCACAACGGCTTGACCTATTCGCAACGCAATCGATGTTGGACTCATGTCTTATTCCTGCCCTTCTTCCGCATTGATCTTCACCGCATAAAAGGAAGGGCGCCCGATGGCTTCGGTGGTAAGGCCCTCCACATAGGGCTGGAAGCCATAAACTTGTGGTTCCTCAAAGAGCGGCAGAATATAGGCCTGCTCCGAAAGGTAATCCTGCATCCGGCCGCTCATTTCGAGACGTTCTTTTTCGCTCTTTAAAGAGAAATGCTCCTCCACCATGTCCTGCAGCTTGGGGTCACCGAAGGAATCGGTTCCTTCGTCATAATTGAGGAAGGAATTGCGACCCTTGCCGTTGATCCAGGTAGCCAAGGTATCCACGTTGGCGCGCCCAACCATGGAGTGGCGGACCTGTACGGAATCCTGGTCCTTCATGGCTTTATCCTGTGCAGTCCGGTCTCCCGGATAGAGGTTGGCTTCAACCCCGATGTTTTTCAGCATCTCTTGGACCTTGGTAAACATCTCGCGGGAACGAGGCTGTGGGACGGACTCATTGAATGTCAGAGAAAGCCGCTTCCCATCTTTCACGCGGATGCCATCCTCGCCTGGAATCCAGCCGGCTTCATCGAGTAGGTGTCGGGATTTATCTGGATCAAAGGCATAATTTTCGGATTGATCCTTAAAGCCTACGGCGGTGCGAGCAAGGATAGATGAACCCTTGGGATAAGAATCCGAATACAAGGTACTCAGGATATTATCGCGGTCGATGGCGTGAATCAGTGCTTGGCGTACGCGCTTATCTGCCAATAGCGGGTGCCGGAAGTGGAAGTGGTAGCTATTATTCACACCCCGGGTTGGCGCAGCAAGGACCTGAAGGTTCTTATCTTTCAAATGCTTCTCATCGGGGGCTTCGATCTGACGGGCGATATCGGATTGATGAGCCACGAGGGAACCCACGCGCACGGAATCTTCGGCCGCCAACACCACATTGATGCCCTCAATTTCCGCAGGGCCTTGGTGGTCTTTCCGGGCGGGCGGCGCCCAGTCATAGTCCTTGCGCGCCTTTAGCACCAGCTTGGTGCCCATATCCTCTTCCTCAATAACAAAGGGCCCCGAACCAGAAATATCCGTTGCGTGGCCAGGTGAAAAGCCCGTGTCATCCAAGTCCAAGGTGTCATTAGACAACAGGGCCTGATTCATTACAGACGTGGATTGCGGGAAACCTGGGGACGGCTCGCTGAAGTAAAACTTCACCGTGTAGTCATCAATGACCTCGGATTTCACGTAATTTGGAAGCTGCTCCGACGGGGTAAGCATGCGGGAATCATCACCCTTGGCATACAGGTCATAATTCTTTTTCACGTTTGCTGCATCCAGCACGGAACCATCGGAATAGGTCACGCCTTTACGAATATGGAACGTAAATTCCGTGTCATCCGCATTGGTGTCAGGCAGGTCCTCCGCAATCCATGGGTGAAGCTCCAAGGTTTCTGGGTCCTGCCAGAGCAGGCGGTCCGCGATGTTATTGAGCACGCCGCCGTTGGGATAATAGCCGCCCGCCGGTGGATAGAGGTTATTGAACATATTCGGCTCGGCATAGGTCACCATGCCATCTTCGGCCGCGTGGGTAGTATTCGCGCAAGAACTGAGCGTTACAACGAGCGCGGTGCTGGCAACCACCGCGGCGAGAGGCTTAAAAAGCCGATGTAGATACTTCATAAGGGAGGTCAATTCCTTAAAGGTTGAAGTTGGACCAGCCCATTAGAACACACCGCCACCACAAACACAAGACCGCTCGGTCTACCCTCTACCCAGCACTCATTACGGTTTACTAATTTTAAGGTAGACATCTTGGTCTACTTATCTAAAACCGGAGAGTCCAATAAAACCGTCCAGGGTGCGGTGTGGAACGATAGGGGTTATGGCTACTCCTGCAATCGCGATCGTCGGCATGGGCCCGCGCGGCATCTCTATCATGGAACGCCTCGCCGCCCGCATGAATGATTCCAGCTCCCCCGTTACCGTCCATCTCATCGACGAAGCCCAGCACGGCGCCGGCCGGGTCTGGGACACCGCCCAAACCAAGACCCTGTGCATGAATACGCGCGCGGGCGCCGTCACGCTTTTTACTGAGCCCGGCGCGACGGTAAGCGCCCCAGTCCTCGAGGGGCCGACGCAATACGAGTGGATCCAGCTGCTGCGCGGCGAGGGCGATAAGGTCGCTGCTGCCAAGCGCGAGCTTTTTACCCAGCACCCTCCGGCCCCGCATATTGCCACCGAGTACCGCGCGGAACTCGCCGCTACCCGCCCGGAATCCAACCCCACGCGCGCTTTATACGGCGAGTACCTGCGCTGGGTGTATGACGTTGTGCTAGCGCGCTTGCCGGAGAGCATTTCTACGGTCAACCACCACCACCGCGTGGACACCGTTACCGCGGACGGCGCGGTCGATGTCCTGCACTTGGACGATGGCTCGCAGGTGCGCGCCGATGCCACGGTCCTAGCCTATGGCTGGATGGCGCCGCGCTTTAATGACGAGGAACAGCGCTTGGCGGAGTCCGGGCTGCGCTGGATCGCACCGGGCAACCCCGTGGAACAAGACTATGCCGCCATTCCCGCCGGCGAAGACGTGCTGGTGCGCGGTCTTGGCATGGGCTTTTACGACATCATGGCGCTAACCACCCTCGAGCGCGGCGGCAGGTTCGTCGAGGATGCCACCACTCGCTCTGGCCTGCGCTACGAGGCGAGCGGGAACGAACCCCATTTCATCGTTTCATCCGGCCGCGGTTATCCCTTCCACCCCAAGTCCGAGTACAACGAGCTGCCGCCCACGATGCCGCGGCGGCGGTTGCAAGAGGTCATCGATAAACTCCAGGGCACTGAGGACATCGATTTCGATGCCCAGGTTTGGCCCGCCATCGCCCGCGATAGCTACGAGGCGTATATCACCACGCTGGAACGGGTGAATCCGGCCGCGCTGCTCCGCCCGCGGGAAGAGATCCTCGCGGTCATCGATGCCACCGCGCCTGACGATCTCGGCGCCGCCCTTACTCCCCTGGTCACCCAGCCCTGGGATATGACCGAGCTGATGTACCAAGTCGCTGGTTTTACCGGCGATATTTCGGCGCTCACCGCCCACATTGCGGATAGCCTGGCGGGTGATATCCAGGAGGCGGCCGCCGGGCACGATTCGCCCATGAAGGCCGCGCTGTGGTCACTGTCCCAGTCGCGCAAGCCCGCCTCCATCCTCGGCGCAGAAGGCCGCTATACCCGCGAGTCCCGCACAGGCCGCTACGCGCAATTCATGTCCTTTGGGCAGATGGTGGGCTCGGGACCTCCGCTTTTCCGCGTGCGCCAGCTGCTCGCGCTTGTCGATGCCCACCTAGTCCACTTCCTCGGCGATCACCCCACCCTCGCGATCGAGTCAGATCATTACACCCTGACTTCTGGCCCGCGCTCGGCATCGGCGCCCACGCTTGTCGATGCCTTTATGCACAAGCCCGATATCCGCGTCGCCGGCGACCCGCTCACCCGCGGATTGATCGAGGGTGGACGGGTGCGCCCGTTTGCCGATCACGGGCAGGCCACCGGTTCCCCCGAAACCGATGGTGCCACGCGGCGCACCGTCCATCCGGACGGCAGCCTGGATGCACGACTCCATATCGTGGGCATTCCCACCTATGCGCAGTGGCCGGATACAACGATTTCCCCCATGCCGGGAACGGATCCGCTCATGCTGCAGGAAACCGATAAGACCGCCGGCTCCCTGCTCAAGGTTGCCGGTGGCCAGTAAGTTCGCGGTTGCGCTGTGAGCGCGATTTAGAGGGCGTCGAGCGCCTGCTGCAGATCCGCTAGCAGGTCATCGATGTCTTCGATGCCGATGGAGATGCGCACCATATCTTCCGGCGGCACCAATTCGGAGCCTTCGGCCGAAACGTGGGTCATATTCTGCGGGTGCTCGATGAGCGATTCCACCCCACCCAGCGATTCTGCCAGGCAGATAAGGCGCGTATTCAAACAAATCTGCTTGGCGTGCTCTGGGTCGTGGAAGCGCACGGACATCATGCCGCCGAACCCACGCATCTGCTGCGCCGCCAGCTCGTGGCCCGGGTGCTCCGCCAATCCCGGGTAGCGCACCTGTTTGACCTCTGGGCGGGCCTGTAAGAATTCCGCCACCTTTTGCGCATTGGCGCAGTGGCGATCCATGCGCACGCCGAGGGTCTTAATGCCACGCGCAGTCAGGTAGGCATCGAAGGGCGAGGCGACCGCGCCCACGTTGCCCTGGAAATACAGCAGCTGCTCGTCCACCTCGGGGTCATTGGTAACTACGGCGCCACCGAGGACATCGGAGTGCCCACCCAAGTACTTCGTGGTGGAGTGCAAGACGTGGTCCGCACCCAGTGCGAGGGGGTTCTGCAGGTACGGGGTGGCGAAGGTATTGTCCACCAACACCTGCGCATTGCCCTTAACCTTGGCCACCGCCGCAATATCGGTGATATTCAGCGCCGGGTTGGTCGGGGTTTCTAACCAGATGAGCTTGGTATTGTCCTTCACCGCGGCGGCGACGGCATCCACATCGCAGGTATTAACGATGGACATTTCCACGCCCCACTCCGTGAAATCATTGAGCAGGCGGTAGGAACCGCCGTAGGAGTCATTGCCCAAAATGACGTGGTCGCCGGGGCGCACCAAAATGCGCACCATCGTATCGGCGGCTGCCATGCCGGTGGCAAAGACGCGGGCGTAATCCGCCCCCTCCAGTGCAGCCAAGGTCTTTTCAAGCGAGCGAACCGTCGGGTTGGCCACGCGCCCGTATTCAAAGCCGCCGCGCAGTTGCGCGAGGCCATCCTGGGCGAACGTGGTCGAGGCGTAGATCGGCACGTTAATGGAGCCCATGTGCGGATCCGGGTGATATCCAGCGTGAATGGATCGGGATGAAAATCCTTTTGCCAAGTTATGCGCGCTGTGTTCAGTCATGCCTCCCAATCGTAGACTAAGCGGTTCATCCACACCGGCCATTCGGCAATTTATATTCTGCCCTCTCCACGCATTGCCGATTCGGCGCCGTCAGTGAGATTTCAGGATTCTCCTCTAGAATGGGTGCGGTTAGTTTGTGTCCACGATCAAGAAAGAATGATGAGTACGAACCTATTTACCATGGCTCAGGGCGCTGCAGAGAAAAAAGACGATGCAGTCGAGTCCGTATCGAGCTTCTGGAACGACGAGAACGTTCAGCTTTGGCTTATCGAGCGGCCCATCCGCATCGGCCTCATTATCATTTTGGCCGTCATTGCGCACTGGGCGCTGCGCCACCTCATCAACCGGCTGGCGAAAAACAGCATTAAGGCCTCCACCCTCAAAAAGCCCAGCCGCAGCCGCAGCAGGTCTGGGGAGGATAGCCAGCCAGATGACACCCTGCGAGAAACCCGGGAGGCGCGCCGCGCCTCGCGCATTAAGACTCTCGCCGGCGTGGGGCGCTCGGCGGTTGCCATCGTGGTCTGGGTTTCGGCCGGCATTGCCATCCTGGATGAATTGGAAGTCAACGTTGCCCCGCTGATCGCTTCTGCCGGTGTTATCGGTGTTGCCCTCGGCTTCGGTGCGCAGGAACTGGTCCGAGACTTCCTCTCCGGTATCTTCATGCTCATTGAGGATCAATACGGCATCGGCGATGTCATTGACCTGGGCAACGGCGTCTTTGGCGACGTTGAGTCCATTTCCCTGCGCATTACCACCGTCCGCGATATCGATGGCGCCCTGTGGTACGTCCGCAATGGCGAAATCCTGCAGGTGGCTAACCACTCCGATGAGTACTCCGTTGCCCGCATCCAAATCCCTGTCGGGCTATCCAACGACCCAGAGGTTGCCGGGGAGGTCATCGACAAGGCCGTCAAGGATGCCGTCAAGGACGAAAAGATCCGCAAGATGGTGCTTAGTACCCCGCGCATCGACGGCATGTCCAAGTTCGAGCCTGACTACGTCTCCTTCCGCGTTTCCACCAAGACGCTGCCGGGCCGCCAGTGGGATGTCCAGCGCTTTGTCCAGTCCCGCGTCCTCAACGTCATGCACGCAGAGGGCATCAGCACCCCGTACCCACACGGCATCGGCATTGCCAATCCGCATAAGGGAGACGATGCTTAAATGAATTCCGTCTATGAAGCCATCGGTGGCACCCCTACCTTTGAGCGCCTAGTGCATGGCTTTTATGACCAGGTCAAAGAAGATGACGTGATTGGCCCCATGTATCCGGATCAAGATTGGGAAGGCGCGGAGCAGCGCCTTACCTGGTTCCTGATTCAGTACTGGGGAGGTCCCCAACACTTCTCAGAAAACCGCGGGCACCCGCGCTTGCGCATGCGGCATGCAACCTTTCCCATTGATATGGAAGCTCACGATCGCTGGCTCGAGCTGATGGGAAAGTCCCTCGATAGCATCGAGGAAGACACCATCCCGCCGGCGTATCGCACCATGATTTGGGACCACATGCAGCGCGTCGCCGCCATGCTCATCAATAGAGCGCCTTAATTTTGCAACTGCTTGTAGCGCTGCCTGTGCAAGGCGTTACAAGCTGCACAAAGAGGCCCGCGCACTTACCTAACGTGGAAGTGCGCGGGCCTCTTTTACTGTGCGCTAGCGCCAAGTTAGCACTGCCGGATGCTTAGTCTTTCCAGTCGAAAGCCTGGCGTACCGGCTCGGATACCAGCTTGCCGCCGCGGGTCATCACACCGGAGCGCAGTCCCGGGAAGCGCTCGATCGCGGCATCCAGGTTGTCGTTGGCTACCGCGCGGATGTACGGCAGCGTCGCAGAGGCCAAGGCGCGGGCCGAGGTATTGGCCACCGCACCGGGCATATTGGCCACGCAGTAGAAGAGGGTGTCGTGCACCTTGAAGGTCGGCTCGTCGTGGGAGGTCTTTCGCGAGTTCTCGAAGCATCCGCCTTGGTCGATGGCGACATCGACAAGCACTGCGCCCTCCTTCATCTTCTTCACGGTTTCCTCGCGCACCAGCTTCGGTGCCGCAGCGCCTGGAATCAGGACGGCGCCAATGACGAGATCGGCCTCTTCCAACTCCTTATCCAGCGTAGACGGATCAGAGATCAGCGTGCGCACGCCGCCGGCGTACTGGTCATCAAAGCGCTGCAGGACATGCGGATCCACGTCCAAGACCGTGGCCTCTGCACGGAGACCGTGCGCCATGGCCACAGCGGAT
Source organism: Corynebacterium sp. KPL2830 (assembly GCF_040225635.1). Classification (NCBI taxonomy): domain Bacteria; kingdom Bacillati; phylum Actinomycetota; class Actinomycetes; order Mycobacteriales; family Corynebacteriaceae; genus Corynebacterium; species Corynebacterium sp. KPL2830. The sequence goes on from NZ_JBEHFR010000011.1 coordinate 59,879, forward strand.
GCGCCTACCTGGCCACCGCCGATGACCACCACGCGCGCCGGTTGGGTGCCCGGAATACCCGAGACCAAGAGGCCACGGCCGCCCTGGGTGGACAAAAGGTGGTGCGAGCCCTCGATAACGGCCAAGCGCCCAGCAACCTGGGACATAGGGGTCAAAAGCGGCAGGGTGCCGCGGCGGTCCGTAACGGTTTCATAGGCAATCGAGGTCGTCTTCGATTCCGTCAGCGCCTCCGTCAGCGGACGATCCGCCGCCAAGTGCAGGTAGGTAAAGACGGTGAGATCCGAGCGCAGGTACTGGTACTCGGACTCGAGCGGCTCCTTTACCTTCAGCAGTAGCTCGGCCTTAGCCCACGTCTCGTCCGCAGAATCGACGATGGTGGCCCCTGCCTCTACGTACTCCTCATCGGGGAAGGACGCGCCTACGCCTGCGCCCGATTCGATGAAAAGCTCGTGCCCATCAGTAACCAAAGTCCGCACCTCGGTTGGGGTGAGGGCAACGCGGCTTTCATTATTCATGATTTCTTTGGGTACAGAAATGCGCACGGAGGTTCTCCTTCATGTGTTGGTTACAGAGGCGAAAATTTACTTCACGCTGTCAGGTTAACGCAGAATACGAAGGAGAATATAAGTTTGTGCGTATTTCACGAACGGGGGTGACAGTAATAATCGCACTTTCCTCGATACCGCAGGGTATGGGGTTAATAACGCACACTCGGAAAATACCCACCACCCCCGACTATTGGGTTATAGGTATTGTTCGCTGTCTGTTTTTGGGCGGTGAGATCCCAGATTCGGGGAGTTTTACAGCACGGATAACCGCGTGGAACGGTAGATGCTGCCAAACGGCGCATCAAGGCGCACCCACCGGCCAAGGCTCGATACGCGCAGGTGCCGCGGAATATCCATAGAGGCAGAAAACCCCGGGATTAGGCCCAGGTTGGTGCAGGCAAAGATCATCCGCATCGGGATTTCCACCGTTTGGCCGTTGCCCTCAACCGTGACCACGGTCTGATTAAGCAAGCTGGGTGGCGGGCCCATGGGCCCAGAAAACTCCCGGGCCAGCTTCTGCCCTTGGTCCGAGAGTTCGCGAACTACCGTCACCGGCAGGGTATCCACCACGCTAAAGCCGGTCGCCGGGGGCAATGCGCCCGGCCACGACGCATCGCGGGATGGGCCGAGTTCCATAACGCCGGTGCCATCGTTTTTCGCGAGCTGTTGCTCCAGCGTCTCGGCGGACACCACTGCCCCATCGCGAGAGACTATCCCCTGAACGCGACGGGAGGCGACGACCTCGAAGGGGGTGGTGACGAAGGCGTCAACGACGTCATCGGCAAGCTGGCGCAGACGCACCGACGCATTCGCGTCTACCCCAACTGCGCGCGCAAGAAGGGCCCGTAAGCCAGGTCCTCCGCTGCGAACTTCAAGCGACTCGGTGACCATGGCTAACGGGCCCTACCTTTCTTCATGTGCCTAACGCGCCACTTAGGAGGCGCTCATCTGCAGAATATCCTTTTCCTCATCCGTCAGCGGGCGCGGGGCGTGCTTCTTCTTATCAATGACAACCTGCACACAGTTCACCGTGGCCGCTACCTCCCCAGCAGCGGTCTTGACCTGCTGGGACGTGGTAAAGGATGACGAACCAATCTGGGAAACGGAGGTTTCCACGATGACGTGGGCATTGCCCTCAAAGGGAATCGGCCGCATATAGTCCACGTCGAGATGACGCACCAAGGCCATGAAATCGATGCCCTTGGCATAGATGTTCTCCTTGGCAAAGGCCAAGCGTGCCTCCTGGGCAACCTCAATATAATTGGCGTTCATCATGTGGCCGTACATATCGAAATCGCCCCAACGGGTGGGCACTTGGTGGGTATGCGCGTTATCGGTCGCCATCATTCTCCTCAGGGATTATCGGGTGAGCTTGCGGTGAGTTACGCGAGAAGGACGGGCGGCGTCTTCTCCCAGACGCTCCACCTTGTTCTTCTCATAGTCACCAAAGTTACCCTCAAACCAGAACCATTGCCCCTCGGCAACGTTGCCTTCCCACGCCAGAATGTGGGTACAGGTGCGGTCCAAGAACCAGCGGTCATGGGAAATAACAACGGCACAGCCAGGGAACTTCTCCAAGGCGTTTTCTAGCGAACCCAGGGTTTCGACGTCCAAGTCGTTGGTTGGCTCGTCAAGAAGGATAAGGTTGCCGCCCTCTTTCAAGGTCAGCGCCAAGTTCAGGCGGTTGCGCTCACCACCGGAGAGCACCTTCGACGGCTTTTGCTGATCCGGGCCCTTGAATCCGAACGCGGACAGGTATGCGCGCGATGGCATCTCGTTTTGGCCAACGTGAATATAATCCAGCCCGCCGGAGACGACCTCCCACACGGTAGCTTCTGGGTCGATATTCTCGCGGTTCTGGTCCACGTAGGACAGCTTGACGGTCTCGCCGACCTCAACGGAGCCATCATCCGGCTCTTCCAAACCAACGATGGTCTTAAACAGCGTGGTCTTACCCACACCGTTCGGACCAATGACGCCGACGATGCCGTTGCGCGGCAGGGTGAAAGACAAGTCCTTGATCAGGGTGCGATCGTCGAAGCCCTTGACTAGGTTCTTTGCCTCGACGACCTTGTTGCCCAAGCGCGGCGGCGTTGGAATCTGGATTTCCTCGAAGTCCAGCTTCTTGTACTTCTCCGCCTCGGCAGCCATCTCTTCGTAGCGCTCCAAACGCGCCTTGTTCTTGGCCTGGCGAGCCTTGGCGCCGGAGCGCACCCATTCCAGCTCGTCCTTCAAGCGCTTGCGCAGCTTGGCGTCCTTCTTGCCTGCTACCTGGAGGCGCTCTTGCTTCTTGTCCAGGTAGGTGGAGTAGTTACCCTCGTACGGGTACAGCTTGCCGCGGTCCACCTCGCAGATCCAACCCGCGACGTGGTCCAGGAAGTAGCGGTCGTGGGTGACGGCTAGGACGGCACCTGGGTAATCTGCCAAGTGCTTTTCCAGCCACTCCACGGACTCGGCGTCCAAGTGGTTGGTGGGCTCGTCCAAAAGCAGCAGGTCCGGCTCCGTCAACAGGAGTTTGGCCAAGGCCACGCGGCGGCGCTCACCACCGGAGAGGTTGGTCACCGGGGCATCGGAAGGCGGGCAGCGCAATGCTTCCATCGCCTGCTCGATCTTAGAATCAACCTCCCATGCATCGGCTGCATCCAAGTCTTCTTGCAGCTTGCCCATTTCTGCCATGAGCTCATCGCTGTAATTGGTCGCCATTTCTTCGGCGATTTCCTCGAAGCGCTGCTTCTTTTCAAAAATATCGCCGAGGCCCTCCTCGACGTTGCCGCGCACGGTCTTTTCTTCATTCAGCGGCGGCTCCTGCTGCAGGATGCCCACGGTAGCGCCCGGGTCGAGGAATGCCTCACCATTGGAGGGCTGATCCAAGCCGGCCATGATCTTCAGAATGGAGGACTTACCGGCACCATTGGGGCCGACCACACCAATCTTGGCGCCCGGGTAGAACGCCATCGTGACATCATCAAGGATGACCTTATCGCCAATTGCCTTGCGCACGTTTTTCATCGTGTAGATGAATTCGCCCACTTTTACCCCTTTGCAAAAATTTGGGAGACGTATTGATCTACACAAACACTACATCAGAATGCGTGCCTAGGTGCCTCGGGTCGGGCGAACCCGAGGCGGATGGCTGGCGCTATGCATGCACGGTTTCGGCGGTCTCCTCCTCTTGCGTTGTCACTTCCTCGCCCTCTGGGGCTGCCACACTATTTCCCGCTTGGATGCGGTCTGCAGCGGTATCGGCGGAGGTATCGCCCGGCGCGGAGTTATCTACGTCCGGTTCCACCTCATTATCGCCAAGCTCAGGGATGGCGATGTTTTCCTGGTTATACTGCGGCGCCAAACGCTTTGCGCCGATCACGTGGCGGTTTAGGTCCAGGCCCACATACTGCGCCTTGACAAAGGTACGGTAGTGATCCTTGCCCTCATCATCGCGCCACTGATCGGAGACGATCGAGCCGCAGACCAGTAGCGGCATGCCCTTGGCCAGGGATTTCTTGACGTTGATGGCAAATTGGTTCCACATTTCCACGTCAATAAAGAGGTGGTCTACATCGCGCCACTGCTGCTGGCCGCGTTGGGTTTCGGCGTCGGTACCGGTATCGGCAGGGCGATCAGGAACGCGCCGGGAGGAGGCGATGCGCAGCTTGGTTTTATATGCGCCGGTCGAGGTCTTGGTCAAGATCGGATCTTGGGTAAGGCGGCCGGTTAGCATCACTGGGTATTGAGACATGGTGCTGAAATTCCTTTACTAGGTTGTGAGTTCGCGAGTGGTATGTCCCTCGCTCGCCTTCACATCCTGCTGCCGCAGCGCAACCTGCACCATGCCGTGCCGCCCAGCGCTGTGGATAACTTGTTGTTCCCCTCAACAAAGCGGCCCCAGGATGGTCACTTTCGGGTGGGTTATCCACAGGTGGGCAATAAATTAGTGCCCGCGGAACCCGCTTTCATCGCCGTGGCTCATGTCCTCCAGCATCGCGTTATAGCGGGCGAGCTCAGCGTCATCGTCAGCCTCCGCCTGCACATCGTGGCGCCGTGCGGTCGCGCGGTCATCGCGCAGCCAATCCAAGAAGAGCTTGCCAAAGACAATAACCAAGGGGAATTGGCCAAAGCCCCAGGCAATGCCCCCGCCCACGCGCTGATCCTGCAACAAATCATGATCCCAAGGCAGCTCGAGGTACTGATAGAAGTCGAGGCCAAGCACCGTTTGCAGCTGCATCAGGTAGACGCCGGCGAAGAGGTGGAAGGGCATCGACAAGAAAAGCATGCCAAGCCGGAAGGGCGTGGAATGGCGCTTAGGCAAGGGATCTGGGCCAATGACCTCCCAGAAGTAGAAGTAGCCGGAAATGAGGAACACGTAGTTCATGATGAGGTGGCCGGCGTGCTCCGAAATGGCGAATTCGTACAGGCTCGGGAAAAGATAGAGCACGTAGAGGAAAAAGAGGTACTGCGCCAAGTTCACGAAGGGATTGGTAATGACCCGCACGAACTTAGATTGGGTCAGAGCCAAGGCATAATCGTGCGGGCTCGGCTGCCCCTTTGGACCCGGCTCGTAGGCCTCCATGACCAAGGTGACGGGCGCGCCTAGCACCATGAGCAGCGGAATGGTCATGGACAAAATCATGTGCACCAGCATGTGGATGGAATACATTGCGGGCATGTACAGGCCGAGGCCGGTGGACATGACAAGCGTAAGGCCCAGCGAGCCGACCATAAACCACGCGGTGCGCCCCTTGTCCCAGCTCAACCCGCGCTTGTGCACGCGGTAAACGCAGTAGCCATATGCCGCGGCCAAGAGCAGGCCAATCGTGCCAAACATGATGTCAAAGCGGAACATCGTCCAGATATTGAATACCGTGGGTGCCTCATGCAGGTTATAGCCCATGAGGATCTGCATCGAGCTCAAGTTCGGATCCCGCGGTGGCGGCGGCACGGTGCGCCCCAGGGTGATGGCTACGCCAATCGTGCCCGCCATGACCGCGAGCTCCACGATGGCGATGCGGATAAAGAGCCGCGGGTTTTTATCTAACTGCGGGATGGTGAGTTCGCGATGGATAAGCCCCAAAATGCCCAGCAGGATGGTGAGCACGAACTTGGTGATCAGGATAATGCCGTAAGGCGATTGCGGCAGGTCCGAAATATCCATCCGGATGAGCGTATTGATTAGGCCGGATACCGCCAGCACGACGATGGCCATGAAAGCGATGGCGGAATAACGTTTGACCGCGAAGGTGAGGTTCGGGCCCAAGCGCCGGCCGTGCGCGATGAGCGCCATGAGGCCGCCCACCCACAGCATCACAAATACCAGGTGCCACAGCAGCGAGTTCGTGCCGTAATCGTGATCGCCGCCGGTCGCGGAGTGGCCCTCAAGGCCGATGGGAACTACTTGCAGGATGGACAGCAAAAGCAGGACCGGCTGCATGGCCCAGGTGCGGCTGAGGCTGCCAATAATTCCCACAGTAAGGGCGATGAGCACCGCAATCCCCCACACGATGGTGGAGGAAATCTCCGTAAATGCCATTTTCAGAATGGTCAGGTTGAAGACCTTAAAAAACGGTGTGCCGGTCAGGTCCGACATGATCATCGGGATTTCTACCAGCCCCACGGCCGCAACGCCGAAGGCCGACCACGTACCGGTGCGGGCGGCGATATGGCCGTCGACCGATAACGGTGCCCCGATGAGGGAATCGTTCTCCCCGCGCGGGGCGATGAGAAACGACGAGGCCAAAAAGGAGCCCACGGACAGCGCCATCAATAGCCACGCCAGCCCACGAAACAGCGGCAGGCCAAAGGTGGTAACCCGCCCAGGGTCCGGAATACCCAAGGCAGCCAAGGAATCCGCCAATAAGAACAAGGAAATAAATCCGGCAAGCAACCCAGCAAAAAGCATCGCTGCGATAAAAATCCCCCAGGAAGGACGGGGTTTTTGCGTTCCAGACTGCGTGCCTTTGACCAGCTTATTGACCATAGCTCGCATTCTATAGGGCCACCCTAATGCAAAGCGAACGCATATTTTCTCCCTAGATGTGCCATGATAGAATCTATGGACACCCGTCAACTTCTTTATTTCCGTGCCGTTGTAGACAATGGGTCCTTCACCCATGCCGCCGCAGCCCTCGAAATGACACAGCCCTCCCTGAGCCTTTCCATCCGCAAATTGGAAAAGGAGCTCAATACCCAGTTGCTGTCCCGGGGTCGTTCGGGCGTAACCACCACGGAGGCGGGTGATTATGTCTATGACACAGCCCTCAAGGTCGATGCCCTGCTTGCCGATGCCCAGCGCCACATCAGCGAAATCACCGGCGATAACGCCAATACCGTTTCCCTAACGTCGTGCCCCATTTTGAACTGGGAATTTACCCCTTCCATCCTCTCCGAGCTCACCGAGATCCACCCCTCGGCGCGAATCAGCCTGGATGATTCCACCGCCGCCACCGCCATCAAGCGACTGTTGGAAGGCCAAGTGGACCTCGCGCTCCTGCCGACGTCCGACCCCAAAGCCTTCATCCGCCGCTACTCCCCCGAGCTCACGATCCACGACGTCGCCGAATTCGACTACACCCTCGCAGTGCCAGAGAGCATGGCAGACCTTCCCTCCCCTGTCTCCTTGCAGGACATGCGCGAGGAAACCTGGCTGGTTCCTCCCCACTGCCGCGAGCTTCCCTGCATGGCGGAGCTTTACGATGAACTGTGGGAGAACCACCCCTCCTACAAGCCGGATCACATTCAAGACGTGGCATCGCTGCACGCTGCCATCCCGATGATTTCCAGCGGCTTTGGCATCAGCTTCATGCCGCGATGCGCCCCCGCGCTGCATCCGCAGGGCATCGCCAAACTAACGGTCAAAGAGGACCTTCCGCGCTTCCATGCCATCGTGGCGTATCGCTCCGACCGCGAACTAACTCCGGCCGCCCAAGAATTGGTCGAAATTCTGCGCACGCACAATTCCGCCCGCCCCCTGGCTTAGAAATCACCGTGGCCGTGGGCTAATATGAGTGTGCTGTCCAGCCCCCATAGCTCAGCGGATTAGAGCAGTGGGTTTCTACCCCATGTGTCGCGGGTTCGAGTCCTGCTGGGGGCACCGTCTGAAGTCTCGAGACATCGTTCCTTAAAGCTACGATGCCTCGAGACTTTTTCGCAGCGTGCCGGCTTTTTGTCTACGCTAGGGTCTTTAGTACCTGGCTCCTTCGAAAGGCTCGACAATGTCACTTCCGGCACCATCTCGTACCTCCTACACCCTGGTTACGGGCGCTAGTCAGGGCATCGGCAAGGCGATGGCCCACGATTTCGCAGCGATGGGCTATAACGTCATCCTCGTTGCCCGGCGCGGCGAAATCCTGGAAGGCATCGCTGCAGAACTGGAGCGCCGCCACCACATCGAGGCCATTGCCTTGCCCGCGGATTTGGCCACCGATGAGGGGGTCGAGGCGGTCATTGACGCTATCTCCTCCAAGGAGATCGCCATCTTGGTCAATTCCGCCGGCATCGCCAGCTTCGGCCCCTTCATGGACCAAGACTGGGGCTACGAGTCCTCTCAATTCGCCCTGAACGGCACCGCCGTGCACCGCCTGACCCGCGCCGCATTAAAGCACATGCTCCCGCGACGCACTGGCGCTATCTGCAATGTGGGCTCGACGGCCGGCAATATCCCCATCCCCAATAACGCGACCTACGTCTTTACCAAGGCCGGGGTGAATGCGTTTACGGAGGCGCTGCACTATGAGCTCAAGGGTTCTGGCATCAGCTGCACCCTGCTCGCTCCTGGGCCAGTGCGCGAGGCCACCATCGCCGAAGAGGACCAAACCATCGTGGATAAGGTCGTGCCCGATGCGCTGTGGACCACCTACGAGTCCTGCTCCAAAGAGACCATCGCGGCCATGCAAAAAGGCCAGCGACGCGTGGTCCCTGGCCCCTTATCAAAGGCGATGAACGTGGTCAGCAAGGTACTGCCCACCCCGATCATCGCACCGCTTATCGGGCGTTTTTATTCCCAAATGGGTTAGCTTTCAGCATTCTTACCGGCTGCTTGGCTACCGGCCACTTGTGCCGCCGCGCGAGCATTTTTGCGGTCCACCCAGAAGTCCGCATTCTTGATGCCCACCGCCTCTGGGTCGAATTCCGGATCCTTGCCAGCCTTCTTTTGCTTCTCGTAGTCCTTCAGGACCTTAAGCGCCGGTACCTGCAGGAAGAGGATGGCGATGATATTTAGCCATGCGGTGGTGCCGACGCCGATATCGCCCAGCGCCCAGGCCGAACCCGGAGTCGTGGTGGCACCCACGATGACCGAAACGATGATGAGGATGCGCAGCGCCCACACCAGGCCGCGGCGAATCGGGCGAGACTTAACCCAACGGTTGAAGTAGGTCAGGTTGACCTCGGACATGTAGTAGTACGCCAGCACGGTGGTAAAGGCGAAGAAGGCAATGGACACGGCGATAAACGTCGGGCCCCAACCGGCAAAGACGCTATCGAGGCCGGATTGGACGAAGCCGGGGCCGACCGCGACGTCATCGGGAAGCGAGCCTTGGTAGACAACCTCGCCATCCTCGGATTCGCCACGGAAGACCGTGTACATATCCGTGGAGATGATCATAAACGCCGTTGCGGAGCAGACGAAGAGGGTGTCGATGTACACGGCGAAGGACTGCACGAAGCCCTGCTTAGCCGGGTGGGAGACTTCCGCGGCGGCAGCGGACTGCGGGCCGGTACCCTGGCCGGCCTCGTTGGAGTAAATACCGCGCTTAACGCCCCACATGATGGCCACACCCAGCATGCCTGAGAACCCAGCCTCGAGGTTGAACGCAGACTTAAAGATAAGGCCGAAGACCTCTGGAATCTGCGAGTAGTTAATGAGCATCACGACGATGGATATGCCGATGTAGATGACGGCCATAAACGGCACGACAAGGGTGGCGAAGTTAGCGATGCGCTTGACGCCACCGATAATGATGACGGCCAAAATGCCGGCCAGGACAACCGCGGCCCAGGTGGAGTTAATGCCCCACGCGGTATCGGCCGCAGCGGCAACGGCGTTCGCCTGGATGCCGGGCAGGAAGTAGCTGGTCGCCAGAATCATGGCGATGGCAAAGAGGATGCCGTAGACCATCATGAATGGCGCGGCCTTGGTGTGCTTATATGCCTTTTCGATGTAGTAGGCCGGGCCACCGCGGTACTCGCCGGTGTCCTGGTCCTTTTCTTTATAAATCTGCGCCAGGGTGCACTCGATGAAGGAGGTGGACGAGCCCAAGAGGGCCACCGCCCACATCCAGAACACCGCACCAGGGCCACCGAAGGCAATGGCCGTGGACACGCCGGCGATATTACCCACGCCCACGCGGCCGGATAGCGAGACCATCAGCGATTGGAAGGAAGAAACACCGTCATCGGATTTTTCGCCTTTGGAAATTTGTCGCAGCATATCCGGGAGGCACCGGACCTGCAGGCCCCGCGTTACCACGGTGAAATAAACACCCGCACCCAAGCACAAAAACACGAGGGCGGGCGACCAAATTATGGAATTGAGGGCATCGAGAAAGTTTGCCATCGAGAAACTCCTTAATCATTCGCACCTCCCTTGTGAAGCACGATATAGAAAGTATGCCGCAAATCACTTCCCCATGTCGGTAAAACGATAGGTAAATTTTTCTTTTCGCTTTGTGAGGTGGAGATCGGGGCGCGCGGAGGGCCCCGCCCGCCGGGGTTAGAATGGAACGCATGTCTTCCCCTGAAATCGCCGCAAAATATGATCGCCTCGTGTGGATCGACCTGGAAATGACCGGCCTCGACCCCGAGCGCCACGTCATCGTCGAGGTGGCCGCCATCATCACGGATGGCAACCTCAACATCCTTGGCAAAGGCATCGATCTTGTCGTCCACGCCACCGAAGAGGAACTATCCCAAATGGATTCCTTCGTCACCGAGATGCACGCAAACTCCGGCCTCGATAAGGAAATCCGCCAGTCCACCACGACCATCCGCGAGGCCGAGGACGCGGTGCTGGCGCTTATCACCGAGCACTGCGAGCACCCCGCGCCCCTGGCCGGCAATTCCATCGCCACCGACCGCACCTTCATCCGCACCTATATGCCGCGGCTGGACGAGGCGCTGCACTACCGCATGATCGACGTCTCCACCATCAAGGAGCTCGCCCGGCGCTGGCACCCGCGCGCCTACTACAACCAGCCCGATAAGGGCATGGCTCACCGCGCGCTGCAGGACATCATCGAGTCCATTCGCGAGCTGGATTTTTATCGCCGCAGCGTCTTTCGCACCGACGAAGGCCCAACCTCCGCCGAAGCCGAGGAACTCAAGGCCGAAACAACCGCCGATTACCAGGCGTTTTTGTAATTTGCGCGGCGTGAGTTAACCTATATCTCGTTGCTTTCGCGCAACGATGGTGGCTGTAGTTCAGCTGGTAGAGCACCAGGTTGTGATCCTGGTTGTCGCGGGTTCGAGTCCCGTCAGCCACCCCAATCTCCCGAGCCCCGCGCTCGGGATTTTTTATATCTCCACCACCATTTCCTCCGAGCGGGCCCTCCCCGCGAGATCCGGCATGTCTCCGGTAATCAGGAACTCATCGACGCCCAGCTGCTTGCCGATGCCCCTTAGTTCCTCCCCCACTTCCTCCGCCGTTCCCCAGACGTCGTGGCCCAGGGACTCGTCGATGCGGCGCTGTTGCTGGCTCGTTAGCCCCTCCAGATCCAATTCGCGGGCTGGGCGCAGCGGCGCGAATTCCCCGGTGGACTGGGCCATGACCTTTGCATAGGACTCCGGCAGCAAAAGGTCCCGCGCTTGGTCCGCGGTATCGGCCACGGCGATATTGAGGGAGGAGATGATAGGTGGGGCATCGGCAAGCGCATGCTCGCGGTAGAGCCGCGCCGCCTTTTCCTGCATTTCTACGGGCCCGCCCAGGATGACACCCAATCCCAGCCGCGCGGCCACCGTGACCGACCGGAAGCCGGCGAGGATATAGATGGGCGTGCCCGCATACTCGGGCCGCACCGTCACCGCCTCCTCTCCGCGCAGGTAGCGCAACAGGGCCTCGACCTCGTTCTCGAACTGCGGCTTGAGCTCCAGCGGATCGCCCTGGCGCAGCGCCTTGCGCACTGGCGCCGTAAAGCCCACCGAGGAGCCCAACCCAATATCGATCCTGCCGGGGTACAGCGCCTCCAAGAGGTTAATCTGTTCCGCGACTAGAAACGGCGGGTGGTTGAGCACCATAATTCCTGCGGTACCCACGCGAATGCGCTGCGTGCGCGCCGCCACGTGCGAAGCCAACATGCCCGGCTGGCCCGCTGGGATGCCCGGCACCCCGTGGTGCTCGGCGAGGAAAAACCTGTGAAAACCCAGCCGCTCCACATGCTGCGCATGCTCGGCTACCCCATCGAGTCTGCCTGCCGCCCCGCGGTCCAAAATAGAAAAGCGCATGGCCACCACTGTAGCCATGCGCCTAAAAATGTTGCGGATTATTGATTAGCGTCCGCGTTGCCCTTGGACCATTCCTCCCAGGACATATTCCAATCGCCCAAGCCGTCCAAGGGGTTAAGCGTCCCACCATAAGTATTGATTACGTGGACGATATCACCGCGCTTGACGGTGTTCTGGAACCACTGCGCGGCCTCTGGCGTGACGTTGATGCAGCCGTGAGAGGTATTGGAATTACCCTGCGCCCACACGGACCACGGTGCGGAGTGCACGTAAATGCCGGAATAGGACATCTGGGTAGCCCAGTCCACCTCGGTGCTGTAGCCGCCCGCATCGTGCGCAAGCCCGAAGGTCTCAGAATCCATCAGCAGCGACTGGTGCTGATCGCCAATGACATAACGCCCATTCGGGGTGTCATATTGATAATCGCGACCGAGCGATACCGGAATGGTGCGCAAGAGCTCCTTGTTCTTATAGACCTTCATGGTCTTGGTGGCATTATCCACCAGCGTCACGGTGCGATCCCCGATGGTGAAATCCGTCCCGGTATTTTCCCCGCCGTAGATGCCGCCACCGAGGTCCTTGCCGTACTGATCGACCTTAACCTCAACCTTGGTGCCCGGCTCCCAATACTCCTTGGGGCGCCAGCGCACCTCTTGGTTATTCACCCAGTAGAACGCGCCTTCCACCTCTGGGTTGGTCTTAACCGTAATCGTGTCCTCTGCCGCCTTGCGGTCGGTGATATAGGTGCCGAAATTGACGCCGATAACCTGGCCCACACCCACCTCAGAGCCGGGGATAGGCGTCATCGCCACCTGGGCGACGCCCGCCGCCTGGGAGGTGGAAAAGCTCAGGTTCTTCTTATTGCCGTCCTTATCGGAGGCAACGATGGAATAGGTGTGGTTATAGCCAAGATCCTCGGCCGTAGTCCACTTCTTGCCGTCCTCAGAGAGTTTTTCTTCAACTTCCACGCCCAGCTCATTGGTCATGGTCACGCTCTTAAGCTCGGTGGTGGATTCCACGGTGACAGGCTTGGATGGATCGACGTCTTCTGCCCCATCCTTCACGGAGGCGGAAAGCTTGGACTTTTCTTTCTGCTCAGATTGCTCAGCTGAGCTCGAGGTAGATTCCTGGTCCCCCGAGCGGTTTTCAGCGGCGGAATTAACGGAGCACGAGGCTGCTACCAGGGAAATGCACACAATGCTCGCAGCAGCAATGCGGCGGGGTTTAGGGAGGGAAATAATCACTAAGTAGACCTTAGAAATACAGTAGTTCTTTCAAGACCAATCCAGACTATCGCCTTGCCACCCCAAATACCAGAAACAAGCGCACCATTATCCAAACTGTTATATTCCCCCAGAAATGTACTATGAGCTGGCGATTTTACAGTTTTTCAACCGGAGTGCTAAAGTTTCTACTCGTTGCACAGAGAGCCACACGGCAGGACGTCAACACTGCGCCATTAGCTCAATTGGCAGAGCAACTGACTCTTAATCAGTGGGTTCGGGGTTCGATTCCCTGATGGCGCACAACAGCAAAATCGCGAGGCAAGCACCTCGCGATTTTTTCTTTTTCAAAGCTAGCAGTTCAAGGCTAGCAAAAAGGCCGAGCATCTCGCTCGGCCTTTGCTTATTTCACGCGTTGGGGCGCGACAACGGGAACACCGCGGTGCTCCACGATGTCCGCCTCTACCCCATAAACACTTTCCACCAGTTCGCGCGTGAGCACGTCTCCAGGCGTGCCCTGGGCACGAATACGGCCGGATTTGAGCACCACCAGCTGGTCACACATGCGCGCGGCCAGGTTGATGTCATGGATGGCCACCATCCCCAGGCTGCCTTCGCGCCTAGCCTTCTCGCGCACCTCCTCGAGGACGAAGAACTGGCGATGCAGGTCGAGCGCGGACGTCGGCTCGTCCAAGAGCATCAGGCCGGGATTTCCCACCAGCATCTGCGCCACGGCGACGAGCTGACGCTGGCCGCCAGATAGCTCGTTGAGGTAGCGCGAGGCAATGGCGTCCAGCCCCATCGCGTGCAGCACCTCGCCGGTGCGGGTAATAGGGTCCTCGCACGCTTCCCGACGCGCCGCGATCAGCACCGTTTCAAACGCCCGCAGCGCCGCGGTGCTGGGCAAATCCTGCGGGACGTAGCCAATCAGCTGGCGGCGGCGCTTGCCCCGCGGGCTTTCTCCTTCCACCAGGAAATCCACCTCGCCCTTGTACCCGCGGTGCACGCCGGCAAGGGACTTGATCAGCGTGGTTTTACCGGACGCGTTGGGACCTAAGAGGCCGACCAGTTGACCGCCTTGCAGCGTATCCACGTCTACCGCTTCGAGCACGGTGTGCTTGCCGTAGGCTGCGCTTATACCGCGCAGGGTAAGTTCTACGTCCACAGCGCCCTCCTTCGAGCCATCACGATGGCGATAAAGAACGGCACGCCCAAAAGCGAGGTCACGATGCCAATCGGAATGGCCAGACCCGGCTTAATCATCAGACTCGCCGCGTGCGCCGCGCACATCACGGCTGCACCGGCGGCCATGGAGGCGGGCACGAAATAGCGCTGGTCCTCGCCCACCAGCATACGAGCGATGTGCGGGCCCACGAGGCCGATAAAGCCGATGATGCCGGCGAAGGCCACCGTCGTTGCCGCCACGAGGGAGACCACGATGAGCACCACCACGCGTAGCCGCGCGGTATTAATGCCCATGGCGGCAGCGCGGGCATCGCCAAGCCGCAAGGCCGTAAGCCGCCACGACAGCGCCCACAAAATGGGCAGGGCAACCAGCAGCACACCCGCCAGCACGCCGTTGGCGGCCCAGTTCGCGCGCGTGAGCGACCCCATGGACCAAAAGACGATCTGCTGGAGCGCCTCGGCCGAAGACTGGTACTGGATAAGCGCGAGCATGGCCTGGAAGAAAAAGACCAAACCAATGCCCAGCAGCACCATGGTCTCCGCTTTTGCACCCCGGATAATGGCCGCCACGACGATGATCGCCGTCGCCACCGCCGCGGACAGCCACGCCACCAGCGCCAGGTTGAACTGCGGCTGGGCTAAAAGCTGCCACTTCAGCACGATGGAACTAGCACCGCCAAAGGCCGCCGCGGCGGAAATGCCGAGGGTAAACGGCTCCGCCAGCGGGTTATTCAAGATGGTCTGCATCTCCGCGCCGGCCAGCGACAGGCTGACGCCGATAAGCAGGGCCATGACGGCCATCGGCAAGCGCAGCTTCCACAGCACCGTATGCGTCTGGTCATCCAGGCTCGAGGGATTCACGATGCCCCTGATGACCTCGCCGGGGCTGATGTCGATGGCGCCGACGAAGTTGCTGACCACAAACGCCACCGCCGCAATGAGGCACAGGCCCGCGACGATGCTGATGCGCTGCCAGGTGAGCTTCTTGTGTTGCTGCGTAAGGGCAGCTACCTCCGCGCTCACCATTAATTCGTGCTAAAGAAGGTTCCCTCGCCAGCAACCGGCGAGTACTTTTCTTGCGCTTGCATCCACTGCTTGTCGATGTCCATATCCTCATACGCCTCCGGGTTGATCCATTCCGCGATCTGCAGCAGCGCCAGGTAGTTGAACGGCGAGTTGTAGAACTGGTGCCACATGCTGTGCAGTTTGTGTTCCTTGACCGCGCGCAGGTTCTCAAAACCGGGCTGGTGGCTCGGCAGCTTGGTAACGCTCGACTCCGCCTCATCTTCACCGATGCCATAGCCCACCGCGGCGTAGCCCACGGGGTTGCCCTCATCGTCTTTCATTTCGGACCAATCGCCGCCGGTGGCAATCACCATGTCTGGGTCAGTCTCGAGGACCTTTTCTGGGGTCAGGGCACCGGATTCGCCTGGGATGATGCCGTCGGCCACGTTTTCGCCGCCGGCGACGTTGACCAGCTGCGAGATATTGGAGTCATTCCACGAGCCACAGCAGTCCGAGACACCGGCCGCGCGCCAAACGAAGGTCTTGGGCTTGTCCTTTACCTTGTCCGCACGCTCCTTGACCAGGTCCACGGTTTCTTGCCACTCTTTGTTGAATTCCTTGGCGCGCTCTTCTTTACCGAAGATCTCACCGAAAATATCCATGGACTTGGTGGTGTTTTCCAGCGGCTTGGCGCGGAAATCGGTCACGGCGTACTTGAGGCCTGCCTGATCCATCTTCTCTGTCAGGCCTGCCTCTTGCGAGGCGTCGTACTGGTCCTTGGACAACACGATGAGGTCTGGATCCAAGCTCACCAGGTTTTCCACGGTGACATCGCCCTTGGTGAACCCGCCGATTTCCGGCAATTCATTGACCTTGGGCAGCTTTTCTTCCAAGACGTTGTAGTAGTCCGGCACGTTCTTCTTCAGATCGGATCCGATGCCTACGACCTTATCCAGAGGATCCTCGGTATTGAGGATGCCGGTGGCGAAGATGGAGCGGCCCTCGCCTAACAGGACACGCTCGGGGGTCTTGTCGAGTTCTACGTCGCGGCCCGCGAGGTCGGTGAAGGACAGGGCAGCATCGTCGCTGCCGCCGCCGTTGTTGGTTGTTTCTTCGGCGGTGCTGCAGCCTACAAGTGCGGTGGCGGAGGCCGCCACCACGGCCATTACCTTGGGGAATCTATATGCCATCTTGAGTCCTTGGTTAGTCGGATTCCTCGAATTGAGGATAAGTGCGAGCTTATCCTAGCTTAACCAAGTAAGGTGAACCAAACCTAAACTACCTCCTCGGCGATTGCGTAATCTTCCGGCTCACCCTTGGGCACCTTAGTGCCGTCCGCCATGGTACGGTCCTCCAATTCGCCGTCCGGATCCACGATGGCGATATCGAAACCAGCCTCGCGGATGCGCCGGAGGCCTTCCTTCAGCATGCGCCGGCCCATCCGGTTGGATCCGGTGATATGGGATAGCTCCAGCACCACCGTGCCCTCACCAAATTCGCATTCGGTGAGCTGATGCAAGATGGTCTCCGCCGCGTTGAAGTTGATGAGCCCTTGCAGGAAGATCACCGTGAGATCATCCTCGG